>JAKFUN010000169.1 GCA_021732675.1 Phycisphaerales bacterium | reverse complement strand
ACCCCATTTCTCAAAAAGTCGTTGCCCTCTTCAAAGACCGGGGCAACTCCCAATACGGGCACGAGGCCGTCACTCAGGCAGAGCATGGGCTGCAAGCCGCGTTGCGCGGCGAGCAGGAGGGTGCGCCCGCGTCCCTCATCGCCGCGGCTTTGCTGCACGACGTGGGCCACCTGCTCCATGACCTTCCCGACGACGCCCCCGACCAGGGGATCGACGATCGCCACGAGATTCTCGGCCAGGTGTGGCTCGTCAAGCACTTCCCCGCCGAAGTTTCTGAGCCTGTGAAACTGCACGTCGACGCCAAACGCTACCTCTGCACCCGCGAGCCCAGCTACATGGCCCTCCTCAGTCCTCCCTCCATCCAAAGCCTTGCCTTGCAGGGTGGGCCGATGTCCGAGGCCGAGTGCCAAGAGTTTGAGGCCAACCCGCACTACAAAGACGCCGTGCGCCTGCGCCGCTGGGACGACGCCGCCAAGATCGAGAACCTTGAGACGCCCTCGGTCGAGTACTTCGCGAAGTATCTCGATCAGACGGCCCTGTAGCCCGCGTTTGCGGGGCCCCAGACGTCGCAGACGCTCCTTCCGACCAAAGGCCACCCCTCAAGCGGGGAACAATTTCCAGAAGGTTCCGTGAGCGAATCGGCTTTGTCACCCAGAACTGTGCGTCGCCGCCCCACCTCCCCGGTTCCGGAGACCCACATTTCTGGGTTTTAGCGTTTTGCACACTCTCGCCGTCGCGGGGGGTAGTGGCAACGTGTTGACAACGGGTTAGAATCCGTGCGGCGGTGTGAAGGCACGCCTGTGTGGCCAGTAACACCACACGCAGCAATCTGGCTTGTAACCGCATCGTACTCACAGGCCGCGAAGACGCTGTCGCCCGAAGTTGGCGACGCGCGATCGCAGCAGACTCCGCTCGAAACGTACCGATAGATTCTTAGCACTTTTCCGCGAAGTAGCACACCGGAGTGAGTTTTATGGAGTGAGGAATGAAGCCGTAGACAACGCGACGAGGAGGTCAATCACGCCGCCGTGTGGGGATTTTGATCCGCGAGGTGCTGACCGTCGAGGGGGAGCCAATGGTGTTTGGACTAGTGAGGCGATTTGTGGCGACGGCATGCGGGTGGCTGCTTCGTCAGATTGGACTTCTGCTTGACTCGCGACTGTCTCCGAATTTGGAGCTTGGCCGACTGACGATTCAGAACTCGGGAGGCAAGATAGCCGCGGCCCGCATCCTGATTCCCGCTTTGCCCGCTTCTATCGAGATCTACCGGGGTCCGATCCAGCCAGGCGTGAGTGCCTACCCGCTGCCAAGCACGTTGACCCAGGGAGAGATTCGCAGCGTCACGATTGAAGGCCGCCGGCTGGGCATTCCGTGGTGTTGGGTTCTCTTGCTGCCTGGTTCGCCCGCGAGCTCGACGTGCTCGACTCGGCCAGATTCTCGCTTTTCTTCCTGATGTATGACATTCACCCGCTGTCTTTTCGCGTGCGGCCCAGGCTCGTGTGAACTTGGGCGGCACGCCTCTTGCGACCAGGAGATCTGTGCATGCGATTCTCAATGGCTTGTGTTCGGGCGATGTGTGCGGCTGCGGGCTTGATGCTCAGTTCGCTGGCCCTGGGCCAGGTCGGGAGTGTTCAAACTGCCCAGCCCAGCGGCGTGTCGATCGGCTCCCCCACTGCCAGCTGCGGGAGTTCCACCTATCTGGCGTCGTTTGCGACGGCGTCAGCCCTCACCCTGAGCAGCGCGAGCGGGGCCACCACGGGCGCGTTCCTGATCAATGACGAGGAAGTGGTCGCCAGCAATCTGCCAGCCGCCATCAACGACGCGAGCGGCACGGTCACCTGGTCGGTCGCTCGCGGGACGCTTCTAACCCCCGACAGCTCGCCGATCGTGGCTGGGCTCGTGATCTCCAATGTGCGATTGGTCGACGCGGCCGGAATCGTGACCGCCTTCAGCGCGGCCAGCATCATCACCGACGACACCGCCTGGTCAGTCATCGAAGCCATTCGCAGCACCAGCGGGGTCGAAGTGGTTCCTTCGGCCGAGGCCAATGCCGCCCGCAGCCTGGGATCCTCCTGCAGTTGCCCCGCCTGCCCCCTGGGTGGTCGTTTCTGGGCGCCCTTCTTCGTGATCGGAGTTCGGAACACGTCGTCGGTCGCAGAAGCCTGTTGCGGCCTGGCGTGCGCGGCCGGGTGCAACTCGCTCCACACCGGAGCCGGCTACCCCGAAGCCTGGCTCGTCGGACAGGGCGTGTGGGTCACCTGCATGCTCTGCGCCTAACCGTCGGTCTTCGTCGCGAGCGTCTTCAATACGCTCGCACGATGCCTCCTCGGAGAGCCGGTCACGCCATGGCCGGCGCTTCTTTTTCCGTAGAGTTTTGGTCGCTTAGCACTTTGCCCATCTTCATCCGCGGCAGCGTCCCCTCAAGTCTCGACATCGCCTTGCCGTTCTCGCGCGAAGTTCGGTGGCTGACTGCCCGATTTGCCTTCTCTATTGAGGGGGAAGACGCGGGCCGCACACGGCATCTTGGCCAAAGTGAAGCAAAGTCCCTATTGCGATAACCAATCTCAGTCATCATGCTCTCCGCTGGGGTTGGGTTGAATCAGCGATGGCGCGGCACACACACCGCACGCCATCCGGCCAGTCCTCAAAGGAGCCCTCCGATGCCACGATCTTTCCCAGCGTTTCGAGCCGCCCTCTGGTTGCTTTCGATGGTGGTGCCCCCCCTCGCCCATGGCCAGGTGGGGGTCGATCGGTCCCGGGAGCCCGCCCTCGAGACTCGCGCGGAAGTGTCAAGCAGCCTCCCCGACTCGACGCATATCGCTTACGAGGTGCCGGGAGGGATGCTGACGCTGGAAGATGCGACGGGGGCGAACGCTGGCGTGCTTGTCGTCGCAGACGAGCGACTGGTCGTGGCTGAGTTTCCTGCCGCCATCCGCGACGGGGTGGGATCGGTCCAGTGGAGCCTGGCCCTCGCCGAGCTGCACTCGCCTGATGAAGCTCCCAGGTGGGTTGGCGTCGTCATCTCCAAGGTGCAACTGACGGGCCCGCAGGGTGTCAGCCGCCAGTTCATGGTCGCGAGCCTGGTCTCTCCGGAACGCATCGCCCAGGAGATGGAATCGCTCCGAAGCTCGCCCAATGTGGGACTGGCCGCTGGGGAAGCACCTTCAGGCGACGCGGGGCGATTCGGCGCGAGCTGCACGTGCGCGGGGGCGGATGGAGTTCCGCTTTTTTCGGTGCCGTTCATCTCGATTGGCTTTGGTGCCTCGAGGGAGATCGAGAAGCTCTGTTGCCAGTTCGCGTGCCTTTTCGCAACCCAGAACCTGCAAGATGGGTACAGCGACGAGAAGGCCTGGTTGCTGGGCCAGTCGACGTGGGCAAGTTGCCTCGCGTACAACTAGTGCCTCTCACAGGATGAAGTGAAGGGATGGAGGGACCCAGGCGGGACGCCCGTGCCACAAGATTGGGCGGTTCATACTGTGAGCGGGTCAGAAACCAATCCCCGCGATGACCTCCCGTGAAGCGAGTTCCCTCGGCAAAAGTGGTGAGGGGCCGCGGGGGGCCAGGGCCGGGCACAAACCCTGACCCTGAGTATAATAACAATGTCCAGCCGATCAGGCACGGGCTTTCACGCAGCGCCCGCTAACGGTGAGGGATGGAAGGTCGATCAGCCCCAGGAAATCCATATGCGAGTATCGATTCGATCCGCGTTCGTGACTGTTGTTGTCGTTCTGGTGCTTCTCTTCGCGGGGCTCATGTTTGTTGCAGTTCAAATCGGCGGCGGGCTCCGCGTCTCTGTTGTAGACAACACGGTGATCATCCACAACTCGGGGGCTTTGGTCCGCGGCGCGACCATTGTTGTGTCCGGAAAGCGGGGTACTCAGACGCTCAACGCGGCCATTCTGCCCCCAGGGCAAACGACTCTATCGCTCCACGCTCCCATCGAGCCCAAGTCGTATGAAGGGGCCACGCTGGAGGGCTCTCGCCTGGGCGTCTCCTGGACGTGGCACTTCGCTTCGGATTCTGAATCGCTCCAACCGGTGAGCCATCAGCTCGGGCCCGCAGCCCCAGCCGCGGCCCCCAACTGAACAGCTCGGCGAAATGGCGCCCCCCGCATGGGCTGGATAAAAAAAAACGGCGGGGGGTCCGCCGGGTGTGGGGTTTCAGGGTGAGTGCGAGGGGGCTTACGGGAACAAGCCGCGAATCTCGTAGGCAGCTCGCAGGCGCTCCAGCGCCCCGACATACGCCGCGGTGCGCAGGTTGCACTTGTACTTCTTGCGGGCGTCGCGCACGCGTCCGGCTGCCCGGATCATGTGCTTGTTGAGCTCGGTGTCGACGTGCTCCAGATCCCAGGACTGGAAGGTGCGGTTCTGCACCCATTCGAAGTAGCTGACGGTGACTCCCCCGGCGTTGCAGAGAATGGCCGGGAGCACTTCGATCCCGCGGCCTTCGAGGACGCGCTCGCCCGCCGGTGTGGTCGGGGCGTTGGCGCCCTCGGCGACCACCTTGCAGTTGAGCATCTTCGCCTCGGGCTCCTGGATCATCTGCTCCAAGGCGGCGGGCACAAAGACATCCACCTTGGTCGAGTAAAACTCGGTCTTGTCGATCGTGTCGGCGTTCTTGAAGCCCGCCACGCCTCCGACCTTGCTGGTGTGCAGCGCCAGAGCGTGGGCGTCGATCCCGTGATCGTTCATGATCGCGCCGGTGTGATCCATGACCGCGATGATTTTGGCCCCGCGATCCTGCAAAATCCGCCCGGTCCACGAGCCGACGTTGCCGTAGCCCAGGATGCTGACCTTGCACCCCTTCATGTCGACGCCAATCTCGGGGAGCATCTCGGCGAGGGTGTCGACGACGCCCTGGCCGGTAGCCTTTTCGCGCCCGACCGATCCGCCGAACTCTACCGGCTTGCCGGTGATGACCGCCTCGGGATGGCGACCACCAACTTCGGACAAAAAGGCGTAGGTATCGGCGATCCAGGCCATGTGCTGGGCGTTAGAACCGACGTCCGGCGCGGGGATGTCGTAATCCGGCCCGATCTGGTGGGCGATGGCCGCGGTGAAGCGGCGGACGATCCGCTCCATCTCGCTCTTGCTGTGCTTGTAAGGATCGACCTTGATGCCACCCTTGCCGCCGCCGTAGGGGACGCCCACCAGCGAGCATTTCATCGTCATCAAGAAGGCAAGGCTCTTGACATCGTCGAGGTGGACGTCATGGTGAAAACGGAGGCCGCCCTTGTAGGGGCCCAGCGCGTTGTTGTGCTGAACGCGATAGCCCTTGAACATGCGAAACTCCCCGTCATCCATGCGGACGGGGAAGTGCACCATGATCTCGTTCTTGGGCTGGGCCAGGATGATCTTGAGGTGGTGCGGAAGGTTCATCAAGTCCGCAGCCTGGAGCATCGAGCTGACGGTCTGCCGGTAGAGGTTGTTGGCGTCGGGCGAGAACCCGAGCTCGGTAAAGATGGGGTGGCTGTTCTGAACGCCCTCGCCCCCGCGGCCACCGCCAGCCTTTTGGGACTTGGCCGCCGCGGTCTTCCCTGTTTTCTTCGAAGCCGTTGCACTGCTCATTCGTCGTGCTTCCTGTGTTTCGGTGCCCCCTTGGAGAACACCTGGTCAATCTCCCGATGAACGCACCGTACGCACCCCCCGGGGGCTGCATCGTACCACCCCAGGCATTTCTTCGCTCATGAAAGCGTTTTCCATGTCGACTTGGTCGGAATGTGCGGGGCGGACGGTCTGATGCCACGAGCCGGCCAACGATGACACATGATTTTGTACCTCGCCGCGGACCTTTTGTGGGCCTCGAAGATCAAAGGCGTCGCCGATTCTCTGGGCCTCCCGGCCCGGCCCGTGCGTTCCTTGGAGATGCTGGAGGCACGCCTGGCCGACAGCCCGGTCTCGGCTCTGCTACTCGACCTGGACAAGCCCGACGAGGCCATGACCATGCTTGCCCGGGTCAAGTCCATCGCTCAGGAGGGTGCCCGCCCCATCCGGGTACTGGCCTTCGGCCCCCACGTGGCCAAAGACCTATTGCAGCAAGCGCGCGACGCCGGGGCCGACCAGGTCTTCACCCGAGGTTCGTTTGACCACAACCTGCCGGACATCATGCTGGCCCTGGCCAGCCGGCAGTGACCGGACCGGCTCAGACGTTGAAATACTTGGCCTCGGGGTGGTGGACGACAATCGCGCTGGTGCTCTGCTCGGGGTCGATCTGCCAGTTCTCGGTCAGGTGACAGCCGATGCGCGACGGATCCAGCAACCGGAAGAGCTTTTCCTGGTCACTCATGTTCGGGCACGCCGGATACCCAAAGCTGTAGCGGCTGCCCTGGTAGTGCTGCGTGAAAAGGCCTTTGATCGCGGGCGAATCTTCGCCAGCGATACCAAGCTCTTGACGCATGCGCTTGTGCCAGAACTCGGCGAGGGCTTCGGCGGTTTCCACGCCTAGGCCGTGCAGGTAGAGGTAATCCGTATAGCGATTGGCCTTGAAGAGCGCCTGGGCCGCTTCACTGGCGGCGGTGCCGACGGTGACGCAGTGCAGACCGATGACGTCGGTCTGGCCGCTGGAGATTGGGCGGAAGTAATCGGAAATGCACAGGCGGCGCTTGTCGGCCTGACGCGGGAAGGTGAAGCGTTCGAGCTCGCGCCGAGATGGCACGCCCGCAGGAAGCTTGGCCGCGGGTGGCGCAGTATTGGGTGGCAAGGCGGTCCCCGCCGAGTTCCCCTCCGGTGCCCAGATAACCAGATCATCCCCATCGCTGTTGCACGGAAAGTAGCCGTACACAACTTCGGGCTTCAATACCCCATCGCGACGGCACTGCTCCTTCAGCTTCTCAAAGATCGGCTGAATCTGGTCTTCCAGAAGGGCCTCGTAGGCCGCGTCGCTCAAGGCACCCTTCTTGATCTGCCACTGCCCGCGAAAGAGCGCGATCGGGTTGATGTACGAATAGACCTCGTCCAGGTCGATCCCCTTCACCACCCGCGTGCCGAAGAACGGGGCTTTGGGCAGGGCATGGTCGATCCCGACGTCACTGCGAACGCGAACCTTCGGTTCTCCGGCCTGTGGCATGGGCTTCCAGCCCGTGTCTTGGTTCTCCGCATTCGCCTTGGCCAGCTTCTCGATACGGGTCTGCTGGATCATCTCTTCCGCTTTGGTGCGCTTGCCTTGGCGATCCGTGATCTCGGCGGTCAGCGTCGCGGTCTGCCCGGCCATGATGTAGTCCATGGTGCGCAGCCCGTCGAAGGCATCGCGACCGTAGAAGACCTCGCCCCGGTAGACGCCGCGCAGGTGCCCCTCGCAGTAGTGGCGTGTGAGCGCCGCCCCGCCCAGCAGCACCGGCACATTGACCCCCTGCTCGTTGAGCTCGCGCAGGTTCTCTTCCATCACGTTCACGCTTTTGACGAGCAACCCCGAGAGGCCGATGGCATCGCTGTGGTACTCGCGCCAAGCCTTGAGGATGTCCGCGATGGGCTGCTTGATGCCGATGTTGTGGACGGTGTAGCCGTTGTTCGTCAAAATGATATCGACGAGGTTCTTGCCGATGTCGTGCACATCGCCCTTGACGGTGGCGAGCACGATGGAGCCCTTGCCCCCCGCCCCGGCCTTTTCCATGTAGGGCTCAAGCATCGCCACCGCCATTTTCATGACCTCGGCGCTCTGCAACACGAAAGGCAACTGCATCTGCCCCGAGCCGAAGAGATCGCCCACGGTCTTCATGCCGTCGAGCAGGTGATCATTGATGATGTCCAGCGGCTTGTATTTCTCGCGGGCGAGGGCCAGCGTCTCCGCCACGCCTTCCTTCTCCCCATCGATGATGTGGGCCCGGAGGCGTTCCTCCAGAGTCAGGGTCTTGGCTTCCTTCTTGGTCGTCGCCAGTGTGGCGTCGTTGAAGAGCCCGATGAAGGTTTGCAGCGGGTCGACTTCCTTGGTGGCACCGCTCTCCAGAGCGGTGTCTCCGGAAGCACCGGTCCGGAGACCGGTGCCACCAACCACCGTGCCGCCTGCCACGCCGCGTCGCCGGTCGTAGATCACATCGAGGGCCGCGTCCCACTGAGTCTGGTCGATCTTGTTTCTGGGCAAAATCTTGCTGAAGTGGACGATGGCGCTGGTGAGACCCGCCTCACGCAGTTCGTGCAAGAAAACGCTATTCAGCACCACCCGGGCGGCTGGCTTCAAACCAAACGAGCAGTTCGAGAGGCCCACCGTCGTCTGACACTGCGGGAACCGCTGCATGATGCGCCGCACGCCCTCGATCGTCTCTAGGCCGCTGCGCCGGTCGCTCTCCATCCCCGTTGAAATCGGCAGCACCAACGGGTCAAACATGATGTCTTCGGGGGCCATGCCATGCACGTTCGTGGCCCGCTCCAGGGCCCTCTGGGCGATCGCCAGCTTGCGATCCGCCGTGCGGGCCATCGAGGCTTCTTTGTCCTCGTCGATCGACCCGATGACCAACGCCGCCCCGTAGGTCTTGGCCAACGCGCAGATCGCGTCGAACTTGTGCTCGCCGTCTTCAAAGTTGGCGCTGTTGATGATGCACTTGCCCGGAGCATGGCGCAGGCCCGCTTC
This sequence comes from Phycisphaerales bacterium, assembly GCA_021732675.1. GTDB lineage: Bacteria > Planctomycetota > Phycisphaerae > Phycisphaerales > UBA1924 > RI-211. The sequence continues at coordinate 23,451 of JAKFUN010000169.1, read as the reverse complement.
GATGGTCGCCGGCTGCGTCGAGTCGAGCATCAGGGGCACGTTCACCTGACGGACCACGCGTTTGACGATCTCGGCCATGTCGCGGGCGTTGTCGCGCCCGGCGTAGTCGACGTTGAGGTCCAGCACGTGGGCCCCATCATGGCGCACCTGCTCGCGGGCCAGACTCACAATGCCGTCCCAATCTTCAGCTTCCAGCAGTTTCTTGAACGCGCGCGAGCCCGAGGCGTTCATGCGCTCGCCGATGATGAGCACCGAGTTGTCCTGGCGATATTCCTGAACCGCATAGAGAGAAGTGACGCCCGCGTCGGGGGGCACCGCTTCGGCCGCGCGGGGCGCGCTGAGGGCTCCCGGCGTGCCGCCTTGCCTCGACATTTCGCGCTGCTGTTCTTCGACGGTCTTGACCAGCAGCTCGATGTGCGCGGGCGTGGTGCCGCAGCACCCGCCGACGATGCCCACGCCGTTCTGCGCGACCATCTTGACCAGCGCGTCGACGAAAGGCTGCGGCTGCAACGGATACTCGGTGCGCCCTTCGTGCAGCACCGGCAATCCCGCGTTAGGCACCACCGAAACCACTCGGGGAAGGCCGGCTCTTCGTAGGTCGGCTCTCCGAGCCGACACTTCTGATTCCCCCGCAACGTGGTCAGCTCTGAGAGCCGACCTACCAGGCGCCCCCATCGCCCCCCAGTGCTTGCCGAGCCACTGCACGTGCGGGGCCATTTCCGTGGGCCCGGTGGCGCAGTTGAGTCCCAGCGAGCAGATCGGATATTCGGCCAGCGCTGCCGCCGCCGCTGCGATCTCCGTTCCGAGCAACATTGCCCCGGTCGTCTCGATCGTCACCGACACCATGATCGGCACGTCCAGCGCCGTCTTGCCGCGTTCGCCCAAGGCCTCTAGCAACGCATTAATCGCGCACTTGACCTGCAGCAGGTCTTGCGAGGTCTCAATGATGAACGCGTCGACGCCGCCATCGAGTAGTCCCCGGGCCTGCTCGCGATAGCTCGCCAGCATGCCCGCCCAGTCGGTGTTTCCCAGCGTGATGAGGCGCGTACCCGGGCCCATGGAGCCGAGCACAAATCGCGGCTTGTCGCTGGTGCTGAAGCGCTCGCACGCCGCCCGCGCGATCTCCGCCCCTTTCTTGTTCAACGCCCGGCACTCGGCCTGCAAGCCGAACTCGCTCAACACCAGTTCATTGGCCCCGAACGTGTCGGTCTCGATCGCGTCGGCCCCGACCGCCAAGAATGACTCGTGGATGGACTGAATGAGGTCGGGTCGGGTCTTGACGAGAATGTCGGTGCAGTTTTCGCAGCCGCAGTAGTCGGCCTCGACGCTGAGGTCATGGGCGTAGATGGAGGTGCCCATCGCCCCGTCGAGGACGAGCACCCGCCGGCGCAACTCCGAAAGAAAACGACTCGTCATTCAGATGTGTCCCGCATGAGTGGCCCGCTTGGGTGGCTTGGCGGCTCCCGCCGAGACCTCCGCCAGGCTTTATCCGTATAGCCGGATGAACGGCTAAACGTAGCCACGAACCAAGGGGCAGGCAAGCCGAGTCCGGCTACCGTCCAATAACAAAGCACCCGCGGCGTCTGCCACGGGTGGTCAATCGACTCGCTCGGGCAATCGCCCGGATTACTTCTTCTTGGCCTTGTCGAAGTAGTTGCCAGCGTACTTGCGCTGGAACTTCTCGACGCGACCGGCGGCATCCACAAAGGTCTGCTTGCCAGTGAAGAACGGGTGCGAGCCCGACCACACTTCGACATGCATCTGCGGGACCGTGGCTCCCACTTCCATCACGACCTGGCCGTTGTGGTATACCTTGCAGTTCGGGTAATACTTGGGGTGAATCTTCTCTTTCATCGCAAAGCTCCGGATCGTGCCGCCGGGGCTGCCGGCGGGTCGAGATGATAGGCAGGTCCCCGGCAGACTCAAGCGGGACACACCGGGGTGAAATCGGAGCGGTTGGTTTCCTACTGCCGTGAGGGTTGGCGGAGAGTTTGGCGGGGGCGTTTGGGCCCAAGGCAGTGTGGAGAAAACCAAGTGAGGGGTGTGCTGGCGCGAACCGGGACACCGCGCGACGTTGCCCCACTGATGAGTCGCGTTCGTAGATAGGAAAGGATTCTGATGCTTCGCTCACTTCGAACCGTCGCCGCGTTGCTCGTGTTGGGTGGTGGCTTGAACCCGAGGGTTGGTTGGGCTCAGGCGCCGAAGTCTTCGGAGCCGCAACCTGCCGCTGCGGCTACCCCCTCCGAATCTGAAGGCAAGTACATCCGCGTGACCGACGCAGAGGGCGGCTCGCGCCTCAAACTCGAGATCGCGGTTCGCACGCTGACCAAGCCCGGCGCGCCAGAAGTTCAGTTGGTGGGCGTGGTGCACATCGGCGACCAGGCCTACTACGACGCGTTGCAGAAGTACTTGGACGGGCAGGGGCTGGTGCTCTTCGAAGGGGTGAAGCCTTCGGGGGCCGACGAGGCTGAGCCGGGGGACGACGCGGCGAAGGCGAAGGTGACGATCCAGCGCCAGCGTTTGCTCGCGGTGCTGATTTCGAGGTTTCGGGCAGAGAAGAACGCGATGCCGGCGAGCTTTGAAGAGGTGCTGACGCCGCTGCACGGGAGCATCGCAAGACTCGGCAAAGCCGCCACGATCGATGCCTGGGGCCATCCGCAAGAGCTCAAGGTTGACCCCGCGACTCCCGCGAAGTTTGACATCATCAGCCTTGGAAACGACGCCGCCCCCGGGGGGGAAGGGGCCGCGGCGGACATCGCTTTCTCCACCCAGAAGCCGCTCACCACACAGGAACTCGACAGTTCTGGGGAGGGAATCCAAACCAAGCTCGCCCGCGCGATGGGGCTGAAGTTTCAGCTGGCCGCGATTGACTACTCGCACCCCAACTGGCGCAACAGCGATCTGTCGATCGACGAAGTGCAGAAGAAGCTCGAGGCCTCAGGGGCGTCGGGTGACGCGCTCTTCAAGATGCTGGACGGCTCATCCTTTGCCTCCAAGCTCATGGGCTTCATGCTCGGCTTTGTGGAACGCAGCCCGGAGTTGTCGCTGACGGTGAAAGTCATGATGGTCGAGGTGCTGGCCCACGCGGACGACCTGGCGGCCATCGCCGGCAAGCAAGGCCAGGGCCTGGACACGCTGATGAAGGTGATCGTGCAGGACCGCAACCAGGCGGTGCTCAAGGACCTGGCGGCGGCGAGCGCGGAAAAGCCCGCTCCCAAGTCCATCGCGCTCTTCTACGGCGCCGGACACCTGCCGGACCTGGAGAACCACCTCACCGACGACGGGTACACCTACGCGGGCACGCAGTGGTTCACGGCCATCGATGCCGACCTGAACAGCGTGCCCGGGATGAAGGCTCAGGCGACGCAGATTCGAAAAATGATCAAGGCGCAGATGGAGCGGCAAAAGTCAGGGAAGTGAGCAGCGGGCGAATCGCGGGCGAGTTCGCGGACCGGCGCGACGCCTTTCCCACCCGCGGCCGTGTGGCCTCACCCGGCGCATATCGTCCCGCCCTGTGCTGCTCACCGCTCAATCGATTTCCAAGACCCACGGCCTTCGCGCGCTCTTTCAGGGCGTCACTTTTAGCATCGACGAGGGCGAACGCGTAGGCCTCATCGGGCCCAACGGGGCGGGCAAAAGCACGCTGCTCAAGCTGTTGGCACGCATCGACGGCGACGCAGGGGAGCACGCGCCCGACTCGGGCACGGTGACGACCTCCAAGGGCGCACGGGTGGTGTATGTGCCGCAGTACGACGTGTTTGGGAATGATCCGGCGAAGACCCCGCGTGAGGTGGTGACGGCAGCCGCGATGCTGGGCGGATTGGCGGCGGGCGTACACGATCTGCACGAGGCGGAGATTTTGGCCGAGATGATCCTGTCGCGCATCGGCTTTGATGACGGGCACGCTGGTACACCCGCGTTGGCCCTTTCGGGCGGGTGGCGCAAGCGGCTGTCCATCGCCCGGGGCCTGGCCCAGTGCGGGGGCGAGCCGGACTTGCTACTGCTGGACGAACCGACCAATCACCTGGACTTGGAAGGGATTGAGTGGCTGGAGGAGTTGCTGCTCAAACCCCTGGCGGGTGGGCGAACTTTCGCATCTGTCTTCGTGACGCACGACCGGGTGTTTCTGGAGAACGTCGCGACCCGGGTGGTGGAACTGAGCCGCGCGTACCCACAGGGGACGCTGAGCGCCCAAGGCAACTACACGGAGTTTTTGCGGCGAAAAGGCGAGTTTTTGGAAGGCCAAGCCAAGGCAGAGCAGGCCCTGTCGAACCAGGTCAAGAAAGACCTGGATTGGCTGAGCCGTAAGCCGGAGGCGCGACGCACCAAGTCCAAAAGCAAGATTTTCGCATCGTACGACCGGCAAGACGAGCTGGCCGAGCTCAAGGATCGAAACGCCGCGGCGGGGGCGGATGGGGCGAGGGTGGACTTTTCTGGCACGGGCCGGCGAACCAACAAACTAGTAGTAGCCAAAGGCATTGCCAAGTCGCTGGGCGAGCCGGGGCGGCAGCTCTTTGCCGATGTTGACATCACCCTCAGCCCGGGCGGGTGCCTGGGGCTGATGGGCCCAAACGGCAGCGGTAAAACCACGCTGATTCGCGTACTGACGGGAGAACTCGAGCCCGATGCAGGGACAATCAAGTTGTGCGATCCGTTGCCGCGCGTGGTGGTCTTCAGCCAGCATCGGCAGGACTTTGAGCCCAGCACGCTGCTGAGCGAGGCGTTGTGCCCGGTGAGCGACCAGGTGCGGTTTCAGGGTCAGACGATGCACATCACCGGGTGGTCGCGAAGGTTTCTGTTTCGCGATGAGCAGCTTGCGCAGCCGGTGGGGTCGCTGAGCGGGGGCGAGTTGGCCCGCGTACACATCGCGCGGATCATGCTGGAACCTGCGGATGTGCTGGTGCTTGACGAACCGACCAACGACCTCGACATTCCGACGTTGCAGGTGTTGGAAGAAGCACTTGAAGACTTCCCCGGCGCGTTGGTGCTAGTAACGCACGACCGGGCGATGTTGGGTCGCTTGGCCACTGAGATTTTGCTGCTGGACGGCAAGGGCGGGGCGAAGATCTACGCCCAGCTCGAGCAGGCGATCGCGGCTCAGATCGCGGCAGAGAAAGCGGCACAGGCGTCGCTGCGGGCAGCGACCACCCCGGCCCCTACTGTCGTGGCTGCGACGGCGCCGAGTCGCAAAAAGCTCACGTACAACGAGCAGCGCGAGTTTGACTCGATCGAGAAGCGGATTCACGAGGCAGAGGCGCTGGCCGCCATAGCCGAGAAGCGGGTACACGCCGCGACCAACTCGTCGGATCATCGAGAGATGACGCAGGCGTGCCGCGAGCTGGAAGAAGCGCAAGCAACAGTGGCGGCCTTGTTTGAGCGCTGGGCCGAGCTGGAGTCCAAGACCCGTCCGTGAGGCCTTCGCGAGGCCAAGCCTTTTCGGTTGGTGGCAAACCCCAGTCGCACCCGCAAGGCCCCGGGGTTGCCACCCTACACGCATTGCTTTGATCGCGTTGCCGGGCGAGTGTCAGGAACGAAAACTGGGTCCACGCGATCGAGTTGTCCGGGCATTCCGGAGGCTGCGGGAGTCGGGCGGGCAATTCACAGAGTGAAAATGAGAGGCGTAAGTAGTTTGATTCCAGAACTTTGCGCCAGCCTCGCCGGCTTTTTCGCAGAATCTCCGCTTGACACAGCCCGGAGAGTCGTTAGGCTCGCCCTCGTTGTCGGTGTCCGGGGGACCGCAAGGCCGCCCGGGTGAAAAGGGAAGTGTGGTTCAAATCCACCGCGGACGCGCCGCCGTAACGGGTGTTGAAGCGGGTTCATTGGGACCGGATTGGTTCGCGACACCATCGCGAGCGAGTCTGGCTCCAGCCACTGACGGGAGTTTCCGGGAAACCGGAACGAACGTCGGGAAGGTCGAACCCGTGGAGCCCGAAGCCGGAAGACCTGCCGATGACTGTGAGCTGGTGGGCCCTCGCGGGCCTTGCCGGTGCTGAGCGATGCGTCGCCGTGCGAACGGTGGGCGGGTCGAAAGTCAGCTCCGGGAAGGCAAAGGGTACTGGCGGTCGGCGGCTGGTGCATCCCTGTTGGTCGCCGTACCCCCATGACTTCCGCGCTCTGGCCCTTGGCCTTTTTGGCCAGTTTTTAGGCTAGGGATTGTTCCGCGCGAAACGGAGCAACAGCCGCGAGAGCGGCGTGAGCGAGAGAGCGAATGTTGTGCAGGATTTTGGGTGTTTCAGCGGCAGTTTCGTTGGCCTTGCCGGCGCTGGCCGGGTCGTTTGCCAGCGGGGTGGTTTCATACACCCCGGGGTCGGGTACGTCGAGCGCGTTTCGCAACCCGTTGGTAGCGTTAGGGTCGCCCGAGCGATTCACTGGCGAAGGGGTGTTTCCGTCGGCGGTCAGCCCCTTCAACCCGGCGTTTGGCACCGACGAGATCGTGAGCATTGGTTCGGGCGGGTCGTTGACCTTGCAGTTTGCCCAGCCGGTGGCGAACGACGCCAACAACCCGTACGGGCAGGATTTACTGATCTTCGGCGGGCAGTTTTTCATCGACACCGACTTTCCCAATGGCAACGCGGGCCCGATCTTCGGGGCGGCCAGCAACAGCCGCGTGGAAGTTAGCGCCGATGGCCAGACGTGGTTGACGGTGACTGGGGCGCAGGCGACCGGGCTGTATCCGACGCTTGGGTACTTGGACTTGAGTGCACCGACCAGCACGACGCAGGGGAGCGTGCTGAGCGATTTCACCAAGCCGGTGAACCCATCGTTTGATCCCTCGGGCAAGTCCTTCGCCCAGATCGTGGCGGGGTACAACGGCTCGGGTGGCGGGACGGGGATCGACATCGGCTCGACCGGTTTGTCGCAGGCCTCGTACATCCGGATTACCAATCTTGGCTCAGCGCCATTCAGCATCGACGCGGTGTCGGCGGTGACGCCGGTGCCCTCGCCCTTGGCGGGGCTGGTGCTGAGCGGGCTGCTGTGCGTGCGGGCTCGCCGCAGGTGAACGACCGAGAGAGAGTACGCGTGCCTCGCCGAAAGACGAAGTACGCGGTTGTGAAGACCAAGCAACGACCCCAACGCGAGCCCGCGAAACACGCAGACGCGGTGCGCGCCAAGTGGTCGCCAAGGTTGTGCTTCACAGCGATCGTCGCGGCGTCCGCGCCCGTGTTCGCGCAGGTTCCCTCCAGCTGCCCCGGCCCGAGCCCTGATGAGTGGCTCACGCTGGCGGGAACTCCTATGCGCGTTGCGGCGCGCGGCGCCGCGCCGCCGCGAATCGATATCGCGGCCTGGACGGTCGACAAAGACAGCGACGGCTACGACATCCGGTTTCTCGCGCAGGCGCCACTGGCCATCACTTCACCCAGCCGGCGCAATCTGGTCATCGCCCTGGGACGCATCTCCCGCCCCATCGATGCCGCCAATCAGACCTATGCCATCGCCTTCTCGCGCGACGACGGCGAGACCAAGTGGGAGACCCCGGTCGCGAACCCCGTGGCTGACTCCAACGCTGGCATCACCGTCGACCCTGAGCATGACACCGTCATCGTTTGCTCGGGGAACAAGGTTACCGCCCTGCGCCTGTACGACGGCGAAGTGGTCTGGCAACGCCAGTTGTCACGCGACATCATCGACGCCAACCCGGTCATCACCAACGACCTCGGGCCGGCCGATCGCCTCTTCATCACCGACGCCGACGGGTTTGGGAACTCCGCCAAGCTCTACTGCATCAATGTCGATGAGTGCGACAGCGTGCTCAACCCTTTCCAGCCCGGCGAGATCGTCTGGTCCGCCCCACTGGGCTCGAGTGTTGGCAACTCCCCGGCCTATTTGCCCGCCTGCCAGGGTGGCGCCGGGCTGGTCTACGTCGCGTCCCCTGCTCCCGGGGGGTACGGCAACGGAGTCGTGCGGGCTTTCGTGGCCGCGGACAACTCGCCCAACCTCGCGTGGCAGACCGCAAACCCAGAGCCGTTGGGCTTCTTTGGAGGGGTTTCGGTCGCCCCCCCCACCGACACCGACCCGGCGCCTCGCGTTTATGTCGCCTCATACGCCTTCTTCGGCGGTTTGGACTCTGGCAATCTCCTAAGCCTCAACGGGCTGGACGGCAGCGTGGTTTGGTCGGTCGCCTCCAATCGCTCTTCATCCGTGCCGATGCCTCTGCCCGACCGGCGCGTGCTCCTCTCCAGCGGCATCAACGGCTACGGAAGCGCGTCGGGCGTCGAGCTCTTTCAAGAAACTTCCACCGAGTCCCAAACCAGCGTCGCCGGGGTGTGGAACACCGTTTTCTCCACCTGGATTGACCTTGATGGTGATGGCGAGATTGACCTCGACGAGTTTCTGAGCCTTGGAGGGTGGCGCCACCAGCCGGCATTGCTCACTGCGGACGGGCGAAACCTGCTGGTCGTCGGCGTGCCGGCCGAGAGCCTGGACCTCAACGGTCCCGGAGACGGGTTGTACATCCTCGACATCGACAAAGAGCCCAGCTCAGAGGACTTCATCGTTGCCTGTTCGTCGGCGACGGCAGCGGGCGGGAGCCCGGGCATCGCGGGCGTGTCGATGGCGAGCATCGGCTCAGATGGCCTGGCGATGTTTGGCGCCACCCCCGCGCGACTGGATGTCAACCGAAACAAGACCCGCACCATCGACGACCTCTACGTCTGGGAGGCCGGTTTTGGAGATCGCGACGTCAATCGTGATCACGTCACGAACGAGGAAGACCGCCGCACGCTGATTCGCTCGCTTCGGCCCACCTGGCCTCAACTGAGGTTTGGGGTGCTGCCTTGAGGCGCCGCGCCTTTACGCTCATGGAGCTGCTGGTGTGCATCGCCATCATCGCCGTGCTGGTGGGGCTGCTGGTGCCGGTGTTGCGTCAATCGCGGGCCGCGGCTCGCGGGGCGGTGTGCCTCTCCAACCAGCATCAACTCATCGTCGGCTGGACCGCCTACGCCAACGACTACAAAGATCGCGCCATGCCTCTGGCCTACTGGAGCCTGGCGGACGTGGGCTCCGGCGGGTCCGTCTATTGGTGGGGGTCGATCGCGGCTTCCGGTCTCGAGGTCAATCACGATCGGGGCTTCATCTCCCCCTACCTGGGCGCGGAGCTGGCCCGCAAGTCGGTCTTCGAGTGCCCCGCGCAGCCATGGGGAACCTACAGCACGCAAGGCGTCGTTGGCGCCCCCACCAGCACCTACGGCTATAACGGCTACTACCTCACGCCGTCGCGCACTCCGGGCTGGGCGTCAAATATCAGCCGCCGCCCTTGGCGCCGGCTCTATGAGCTTACCCTTCCCAGCGAGCTCTTTGTCTTCGCGGATTCGCTGCTGGGCACCACCATGCCCCGCAACACCGCGCTGCTGGACCCGCCCGAGCTTTGGAACGGGAGCGGGTGGGACGCAAACTCCTACCCCACCACTTCGTTTCGTCACTCACGCGGGCGTGGAGGCCTGGGCGAGACGATCGCGGCTCGGGCGGACGGGAGCGTCAAGCGCCAGATGGCAGAGACCCAGTGGTTGACGCAGCCAGAGCAGGGCGTCGGCTCGGTTGGGCGTACGAATGCCCCGCACTATGTCCCCGACGCTGCGGATTGGCGATAGCTTTGGGCGGGGGAAGTTTCGTCGCCTCGCCACGCAGCTTGTCTGGCCTTTTCGGCATTCTGAGCGGTTTTTCTGCTCGCCTGCGTGATAAACTCCTGCCGTGAAGTGATGCAAAGCCCGAGCGCCGGGCGGTCACTGGCAAGGTCACCACGGGGCAATCGCGGCCATGGGCGTGAATCGTTGCATCTGCCGCAATGTGCCCTTCACCCAGATCGCCCTGGTGGCCCGCGAGGTTGGGAACGATCTGGCGAAACTGAGCGAAAAGACCGGTTGCGGCACCGGGTGCGGAATGTGCCTCCCCTACGTCAAGCACATGCTTCGAACCGGGCGGACCACCGTACCGGTCTTGTCCCATCATGAAATCGCAGAACTCATGAAGGGCGAGCAGGTCCCACCGAAGTAGCCCCGGCCACACCAGGCACCTCGCCCGCACACGCGCCCGGGCCATGGATCCTCGCGCCCGGATGTTCCGAACTTCGCAGCTCCATAAAAAAACCCCCTCGCCTGGGCGAGGGGGTGGGTTGATCTCAATGTGCAAACCGGATTAGAGCTTGGTCACCGGCGCGGGCGCGCCGGTGATGATGTCGCGCAGCGGGGCCTGGGCCGTGAGTGGCGCCGCCCCCAGAGGCTCGTTGCGGTCCGCGCCCAGGGCCTCGGCCGCGGCCTTCGCCTCGGCGAGCATCTCTTCCTGATCCTCCTCGTAGTCGTCTTCGATGGCGACGAGGGGCTTCACGCGGATCTCTTGGTAAGGCCGGAAGCCCGTGCCCGCGGGGATGAGATGGCCCAGCAGCACGTTCTCCTTCAAGCCCACCAGCGTGTCGCTCGCCCCACGCAAGGACGCTTCGGTCAGCACCTTTGTGGTTTCCTGGAACGACGCGCCCGACAGGAAGCTGTCGCTCTGCAAGCTGGCCTTGGTGATGCCCAGCAGCAGCGTGCGGCCAGTCGCAGGACGGGCCCGCTTGGCCTTGGCGCCTTCCTTGCCCGCCGCCTCCGCCTTCGCGTTGGCCTCCTTGATCACGCTCTTGAGGTACAGCTCGCCCACCTTGAGATCGGTCCCGCCCGCTTCGCTGACACGGGCAAAGTTCTCGACCTCGCGGTTCTTCTGCTTGAAGTTGTACTTGTCGACGACTTCCTGCGGGAGCAGGTCGGTGTCGCCGGTGTTTTCAACCTTCACCTTGCGGAGCATCTGGCTCAAGATGAGTTCGATGTGCTTGTCGTTGATACCCACGCCCTGGGCGCGGTAGACGTTCTGCACTTCGTCCAGCATGTACGTCCACAAGGCTTCCTCGCCCTTGATCCGCAGGATGTCATGGGGAACCAGCGGCCCTTCGGTCAGCGGGTCGCCGGCGGTCACATAGTCGCCCGTGTGCACCAGCAACTGCTTGTCGCTGGGCACATGGTGATCCTTCTCGATGCCGGCTTCGCTGACAACACGGATGGTCATCTTGCCCTTGCGCTTGTCGGAGAACATCTCGACCTTGCCCGAGATTTCCGCCATGCAGGCGGGGTCCTTGGGCTTGCGGGCCTCGAAGATCTCCGTCACGCGGGGCAGACCACCCACGATGTCCTGCGAGCCGCCGCCCGAGCGGGGCTGGCGAGCGAGCATGTGCCCGGCCTGAATCCGCTGGCCGTCTTCAACTTCCAGACGCGCCCGGGCGGGCAGGTAGTGGAAGTCGAGAATGTTGCCAGCGTCGTCGAGAATGTTGATGGCCGGGTGCAGGTCGCCCTTGTGCTCGATGATGACCTTGGCCTGCTTGCCCTGGCCAGCATCCTCCAGGCGGTACGTCTCCTTCTCCTGAATGTCGACGTACTTCACCAGACCATCCTTCTCCGCCAAGATGGGCACGCGGTGCGGGTCCCACTTGATGAGCGTCTGGCCCTTCTTGACCTCGCTCTTGTCGGTGACGTACAGGAACGCGCCGTAGGGGACCTTGAACTTCTCGAGCTCGCGGCCCTTGCTGTCCATAATCGCCAGCTCGCCGTTGCGCTTCAGGGCGACCACGCAGTCGTGCCCGTCGTCGTCCTTGGTGTGCACAGGGTTCACGTCGCGGAGCTCAAGCACGCCGGCGTAGAGCGCGTCGTACTTGGTGTTCTCTGCGGCGCGTTGGCCGATGCCGCCGGTGTGGAACGTACGCATCGTGAGCTGCGTGCCGGGTTCGCCGATGGACTGGGCCGCGATGATCCCCACCGCCATGCCGGGCTCGACCAATCGGCCCGTGCTCATGTCCATGCCGTAATCGAGCACACTGCACCCCGTCTTGCTCTCGCTCGTCAAAGCCGAGCGAACCAGGACGGAGTCGATCCCCAGGTTCTCCACCCGAACCGCGGCTTCCGCCGAGATCATGGTGTTCTCCGGAACGATCACTTCGTCGGTCTTGGGGTTGATGACCGCGTTGACGCTCACGCGCCCGATGATCTGGTCACGCAAGGGCACGTCGACCTGCTCGCCCTTGTACAAGGCTCGCTTGAGAACGCCGCGGCGGCTGCCGCAATCGTGCTCTCCGACGATCACGCTCTGTGCGATGTCGCAGAGCTTGCGGGTGAGGTAGCCGGAGTCGGCGGTCTTGAGAGCGGTGTCGGCCAGACCCTTTCGGGCGCCGTGCGTAGACGAGAAGTATTCAAGGATGTTAAGGCCTTCGCGGAAGTTGGCGCGGATGGGGGTCTCGATGATCTCGCCGCTTGGCTTGGCCATGAGACCACGCATGCCGGCGAGCTGCTGCATCTGGCTGATGTTGCCGCGGGCACCCGAGTCGATCATCAGGTACACGGGGTTGAGATACGCCTTGCCCGCCTTGGAGTCCGGAGCGAGCTCGTTGCCGTCCGCATCGCGACGGTCGCTCTTGAGCGCCGACACGAGCTTCTTCTGCACCTCTTCGCGGCAGTGCGACCAGATGTCCAGCAGCTGGTTGTACCGCTCGCGGGCGGTGATGATGCCCCGGTCGTAGTTCTTCTCGACGCGATCCACCTTCTTCTGCGACTCATCCAGCAGCGCCTGCTTCTCGAGCGGGATACGCAGATCGGTGATGCCGAAGGAGAGTCCGGCGAGCGTCGCCTGCTTGAAGCCCATCTCCTTGAGACGATCGAGAATGTCAATCGTCGCAGAGCGACCCGCAGTCGCGTAGCAGTCGTCGATCACGCGGGCGCACCCCTTCTTGCCCAGGGCGCAGTTGTAGAAGGGCATGTGCGGGGCGAGCACGTCGGCGAACAAGCAACGCCCGGCCGTGGTCACAAGGCGCTTGTTGTCCGGCATCTTCTTGACGTTGGCCGTCTGGCTCTCGACCACCTGATCGAAGCCATCGATGCGGACCACGATCCGGTCGTGCGGCCCGATTTTGCGCTGCTCCAAGGCGAGCAGGGCTTCCTTGCGGTCCTTGAAGCGAGGCATCTTCTCGATGGGGATCTCATCGGGCGTCATGAAGGTGATGAAGTAGACACCCATCACGATGTCCTGCGACGCCGAGATGATCGGCTTGCCGTTGGCCGGGGAGAAAATGTTGTGCGTCGAGAGCATCAGAACGTGCGCCTCGGCCTGGGCTTCGATGCTCAGGGGAAGGTGCACGGCCATCTGGTCGCCGTCGAAGTCGGCGTTGAAGCCGCCGCAGACCAGCGGGTGGATGCGAATGGCGTTGCCTTCCACCAGAACCGGCTCGAAGGCCTGGATGCCCATTCGGTGCAACGTGGGAGCGCGGTTCAGCAGCACGGGGTGCTGATAAATCACTTCTTCCAGGATGTCCCACACCGCGGCGTCGCGCCGCTCCAGCATGCGCTTCGCGCTCTTGATCGTGTCCGCCAGCCCGTGCTCCTTGAGCTTCCTGATGATGAAAGGCTGGTAGAGCTCCAGGGCGATCTTCTTCGGGAGGCCGCACTGGTTGAGCTTGAGCTCAGGACCAACGACGATGACTGAACGCGCCGAGTAGTCCACGCGCTTGCCCAGCAGGTTCTCGCGGAAGCGACCCTGCTTGCCCTTGATCATGTCGGTGAGGCTCTTCAGCGGGCGGTTGCTGCTGCCCAGCACAGGTCGCCGGCAACGGTTGTTGTCGAACAAGGCGTCCACCGCCTGCTGCAACATGCGCTTCTCGTTGCGGATGATCACCTCGGGGGCATTCAAGTCCATCAGCTTCTTGAGGCGGTTGTTGCGATTGATGATGCGCCGGTAGAGGTCGTTCAAGTCGCTGGTGGCAAAGTTGCCGCTCTCCAGCAGCACGAGGGGGCGAAGGTCGGGCGGGATGACGGGAATCACGTCCATCACCAGCCAGGCCGGGTCGTTCTCTGAGCCGCGAATCTGCTCGATGAGCTTCAGACGCTTGGCGTAGTCCTTGATCTTCTGCTTGCTCTTGGTTCCCTGCAGATCGTTGCGGATCGTGGAGGCCTCGTGCGCGAGGTCGGTCTTCTCGATCAGAGCACGGATGGCGTCGGCGCCCATCAGGGCGGTGAAGGCGTTGCCCAGCTTGTCCTGATGCGTGCGGAACTCGTCCTCGGTCAGCACCTGCTTGAACTTCAGCTCGGTGTCGCCTGCATCGACCACCACGTAATCCTGGTAGTAGATGATCTTTTCGAGGTCGCTGGTCTTCATCCCCAGCAACGTGCCCAGACGGCTGGGCATGCTCTTGAAGAACCAGATGTGCACGGTGGGGCTGGCGAGGTTGATGTGCCCCATGCGCTTGCGGCGCACGCGGCTGTGGGTCACCTTCACGCCGCAACGGTCGCAGATGATGCCCTTGTACTTCGTCCCGCGATACTTGCCGCAGGCGCACTCGTAGTCGCGCTCGGGCCCAAAGATGCGTTCGCAGAACAACCCGTCCTTCTCGGGGCGATAGGTACGGTAGTTGATGGTCTCGGGCTTCTTCACCTCGCCGTACGACCACGCCCGAATGTCGTTGGGCGAGGCCAGGGTGACCTTGACGGCGGAAAAGTCATTGACGCGGTCGTATACGGATTCAGCCATTTGCTTCTTCCTTCTTCGCACACACCCAAGATCGGGTCTGTGTCATTTTGCATCAACTAGCTAGTCTTCGACGCATCGCCGAGTCATTTTCTACTCGGAGGACGCTAACCCTCTCGCAACCGCACGCCTCTGATCGAGTTCACGATCATCCCGACAAACACCAACACAAACAGACATGCGAAACACCAACCGAGCCAACCTGGAATCACCATCGCCATGATTGCGGCACCGGAAGGAGCGAGGAGACAGATAAACGCATCCCACATCGCTCGCTTCCACTACAGCAGGCTCCCACCCACCAACTTCTTCTTCTCCAGCGTGATGTTGAGGCCCAGGCCCTTCAACTCGTTGCAAAGCACGTCGAAGGCCACAGGCATGCCGGCTTCCAGCTTGTTCTGGCCCTTGACCATGCTCTCGTAGATCTTCGTGCGGCCTTCCACGTCGTCGCTCTTGACCGTGAGCAACTCCTGAAGGATGTATGCCGCGCCGTAGGCCTCGAGCGCCCACACTTCCATTTCGCCGAAGCGCTGGCCACCCGTGCGGGCCTTGCCACCCAGCGGCTGCTGGGTGATCAATGAGTACGGCCCCGTCGCGCGGGCGTGGATCTTGTCGTCCACCAAGTGGTGGAGCTTCAAGATGTACATGTACCCCACCGTGGTCTTCTGGTTCAGCGACTCGCCGGTGCGCCCGTCGAACAACTGAATCTTGCACCCCTTGGGCATCTTGGCCAACAGCTCGCGCGGCGTCGGCCATGTGCCGGTCCGCTCGTAGTTGCCCAGACGCTCGGTCACGTAGGTGTTGGCCTCTTCGATGGCGGCGTGAACCTGCGCTTCGGTCGCGCCGTCGAAGACCGGGGTCATGGCCTGGAAGCCGAGCACCTTGGCCGCCCACCCGAGGTGGGTTTCCAAAATCTGCCCGACGTTCATGCGGCTGGGCACGCCCAGCGGGTTCAGCAGCACCTCGACACTGGTGCCGTCTTCCATGAACGG
Source organism: Phycisphaerales bacterium (assembly GCA_021732675.1). Lineage (GTDB taxonomy): Bacteria > Planctomycetota > Phycisphaerae > Phycisphaerales > UBA1924 > RI-211. Next base: position 7,930 of record JAKFUN010000169.1, on the reverse strand, counting down.
CATGTCCTCTTCAGGAACGATGCGGGCAATGACGCCCTTGTTGCCGTGGCGACCGGCCATCTTGTCGCCCACCGAAAGGTGCCGCTTGGTGGCCAGGTACACCTTGACCATTTCAAGAACGCCAGGGGGAAGCTCATCGCCCCGCTTCATGTGCGCGACCTTGCGGTTTTTCTCCGCCCCGATCGCAGCGATGCGAGGCCAGAACTGCTTGTACAGCGTCTCGGCCTTCTCTTTGACGTCCTTGTTGCCCTTGAGCCACTTGACGTCGAACGTGCGAACCTGCTCCAAGATAACTTCAGGAATATCCGACGCGCCGACCTTCTGACGCGTGTTGGGATCGACCATCGGCGTGCCCAAGATCTCGTTGATCGCGTTGGTCATCTGCTTGAAAAGCGAGATTCCCTTCTCGTCCATCAACTTCTCGTAATCCGCGATGTCCTTCTTGAGCTGCTTCTTCTGCTCTTCGTTCATGTGCAACCGGCGGCTGAACTTGCGGGCCCCGATCACTACGCCCTCCACGCCCGCCGGCACTTCCAACGAATCATTCTTCACGTCTTCGCCCGCACGGCCGAAGATCGCGTGCAGCAGCTTCTCTTCCGGCGTCAGCTCGGTCTTGCTCTTGGGGCTCACCTTGCCCACCAAGATATCGCCCGGGCCCACGCGGGCACCCGTGCGGATGATCCCCAGCTCATCCAGGTTGCGCAGCATCTTCTCGCTGACGTTGGGGATATCGCGCGTGAACTCCTCACGCCCCAGCTTGGTCTCGCGGATCTCCACATCGAACGCGTCGATGTGAATGCTCGTGAAGACATCGTCCTTCACCAAACGCTCGTTGATGACGATCGCGTCCTCGAAGTTGTACCCGTCAAAGGTGTTGAAGGCCACCAGCACGCTCTTGCCGATCGCCAGTTCGCCCATCTTGGTGCTCGCACCGTCGGCGATGACCTGGCCCTTCTCTACCTTCTGGCCCAGCTTCACCACCGGCTTCTGATTCAGGCACGTGCGCTCGTTGAGGCCCACGAACTTGCGCAGCACATACTCGTCGGCGTTGTCAATGATGATCCGCTCGCTGTCGACCGCGGTGATGGTGCCGGGGTTCTTCGCCTTCACCACCATGCCGCTGTTGTGGCCCACGGCCTTTTCGACTCCCGTCGCAATCAGCGGCGGGTCGATCTTGATGAGGGGCACCGCCTGACGTTGCATGTTCGAACCCATGAGGGCCCGGTTCGCGTCGTCGTGCTCCAGGAACGGGATCAACGCCGCCGAGATACCCACGATCTGCTTGGGGCTGATGTCCAGGTAGTCGACGTTGGTAGAATCCACCTGCGACAGTTCGCCGTTCACACGTGCGATGATCGCGCCCTTGCGGATGCGTCCGCCGTCTTCCAGCGAGTCGGCCGGCGCCAGCACCGCCCGCATCTCCTCGTCGGCACGCAGGTAGATGATCTTGCCCGTGTCCTTGCCGTCCTTTACGACGCGGTAAGGCGTGCGCAGGAAGCCGTATTCGTCAATCGACGAATAAATGCCCAGGCTGGCGATCAGCCCGATGTTGGTGCCTTCGGGCGTCTCGATCGGGCAAATGCGCCCGTAGTGGCTGATGTGCACGTCGCGCACTTCAAAGCCCGCGCGCTTGCGATTCAAGCCGCCCGGCCCCAGGGCCGACAGACGCCGCTCGTGAACCAGGCTTGACAGCGGGTTGGTCTGGTCGACAACCTGGCTCAACTCGCTGCGACCAAAGAAGAAGTCGATCGCCGAGGAAATCGACTTGGTGTTCACCAGGTCGGCGATCTTGATGACTTCGTCTGGCTCCTTGACGCTCATGCGTTCCTGCACCGTGCGGCGCAGCTTGAGGAAGCCCTTGCGCAGCTCATCCACCGCCAGCTCATCCAGCGTGCGCAAGCGCCGGTTGCCCAAGTGATCGATGTCATCGACCATCGCCACCGGACGCTGCGTCTTGGGGTCCTGACGACCGCTGCGCAGGTCGAGCAGATACTGCACCACCCGCAGGAAGTCCTCGCTGCGGATGAACATGAGATCTTCCGGCGTATCCAAATCAAACTTCCGGTTGATGCGGAAGCGACCCACGCGCCCGAGGCGATAGCGATTCTCGTCGAAGAACTTCTCGACGAACAAGGCCTTGGCCTTTTCCACCTGAGGCGGGTTGCCGGGGCGCAGCTTGGTGTAAATCCGCAGCAGGGCCCGCTCAAAGTCCGTCGCGTTCGCAAACGCGTCCGAATGCTTGTTCTCGATGTCGCGCTTTTCTTCTTCCACCGCGATGGTGTTCAGGATCAACGCATCGCTGGGGTTCTCGATCACCCGCACCTTCTTCAGGTCGCTGTTCTGGATCGTCGTGGCGTGGTCGCCGATCTGACGCCCCACGTGTACGAGAACTTCGCCCGAAGCCGGGTCGATGATGTCCGCCGCGGCCCAGTGCTCGGGTTTCACCGCGTCCACCTTCACTTCGCTCACTTCATAGAACAACGACAAAATCGCATCCGTCGACGCCACGCTCTCATCCAAACAACGCAGGAACGTCGTGGCCGCCAGCTTGGTCGACTGGTCGATCCGCATCGCCAGCACGTCCTTCTTGGTCACTTCAAGCTCGATCCAGCTTCCACGCTCGGGGATGACACGCGCCGAGTGCAAAGGCCGGTCGGCTTCGCTCGACACGATGCTGAAGTCCACACCCGGCGAGCGGTGCAACTGGCTGACGATGACGCGCTCGGCGCCGTTCACGATGAACTCGCCACCACCCATCATGATCGGGAACTCGCCCAGGTAAATCTGCTCTTCGGGCAACTCGGGCTTCCCCTCGCGCCGCAGGCGCACGCCCACGCGGAACGGCAGGCCATACGTCAGCCGCAACTCGCGGCATTCATCAGGCGTATACCGCGCATCTTCCAGCGTGTAGTTGATGTACTCCAGCTTCATCGTCCCGTCGTAGCTCTCGATCGGGAAGACCTCGCGCAGCAACGCCTCCAGCCCAAAATGAATCTCGCGGCTATCCGCCCCCTTGCTCAACTGCAAAAACCGCTCATACGCGTCCGTCTGCACCCGCGTCAGATCAGGCACCGGAAGAGCATCGCCACGCTTGGAGAAGTCACGCACTTTCAGAGTCGACATTCAGATACCTCTCAGAATCCTTGCGGATACCTCGCGGATACGACGACAGCCGCGAACGGGCAACCCCGCTCCGGCTCGTCAAAGTCCGATTTTCGCCTACGCTACACAGTTGTTCACTAGCCGCCGCTCGCTGATCTTTCGCGCCCGTAGTGTCCGTCACAAACCACGCACCAGCCTACGTACAAATCCCAAACAACGCAAAGAAAACCGACGGCCTGCGGGTGCGCGCAATGCGTGCGCCCCAAACGGCTGTAGGAGTATAGGCGGGAGATTTTCTCAAGTCGAGGACGCGTTTTCTGGTGGATTTCAGTTGAGACCCCGTGACGCAAGCGACTACTACCCGAGAATTCGACCCCCAGCCCCAAAAAAGCTCTCAGATTCGTGGCACCTCTCAAAATCTGCTGTATGTTCTCTCGGCGGGTCGCTCACTTAGAGGGGCCTACGCTGGGGCTTGTTCAGTCAGAAGGAGATCTCATGCAGTTCAAACTCGCCGCCGTCTCGCTCTGCGCACTTGGAACTGCCCTGGCCCACGCCGATGTCGTTTTGCTGAGCCAGTCCCGTGTCTTTGCGGGTCATGTCGCGAACGGTGGCGGCTCTCTTTCGCACACCGTCAACAACGCTGGCCCCTACTCCGACTCGATCATGTTTTCCGCGCCGGGCCCGTTCTACGGCAACTTCTCGTGGTCCACAAGCTCCCTTATCAGTACTTCGCTCATCCGATCGACAGATTCAGTGCATTCAACCGGTGGTCTCCACACTACCTCCTCATATGCAGAGCTTCACTTCACATCATCTTTTTGGTCTCCAACTGTGGACGTGCCGTTCGAACTCAACGTCGACATTCACGGCAGTTTTTATACGGGCGGTAGCTACGGCGTCGGCCTCGGGGGCACTCACTTCTCGCTCAAATCGGACGATGGAGAGACCGTCTACGAAGCAGGTGCACCCGGCACTGGTGATGGGTTGAGTTGGCGTTCCTACTCAACTCAGATCCAAGGCATCTTTCGAGCCGGAGTCGTCTACACCCTAATTTCTGAAGGAGAAACCCAAGCGTCGGGGGCCTCCGCTTCTGTCTCCAATGACTTCGTCCTTACCGTTCCCGCCCCCACGACGCTCGCAGCCTTCCTACCGCTGCTGGCCTTCTCCGGCCGTCGCCGCCGCTGAAAATGAACAACACATGCATTCCGCCCGGGCTTTTGTCAATCTTGAGTGTCGAAACCTGCGCTGACTTACACTAGGTCGACCGAGCCACCCCCATCGGTGCTGGACTTCTTGAGCTTCTCGGCCTCGGCTTTGTCCAGGCCCTGCTTGATGGCCTTGCCGGGGACGTCGACCAAAGCCTTCGCCTCGGCCAGGCTCGACACGTCATATGATTGACCGTTCAGGAGTAGTGCCATGACCATCAGCTTCAACATCCCCGCCAGCGTCGAACAGGCGATCGCCCGCGCCGGAGCGGACCCGGCATCTGAACTCAAGGAAGCCGGGCTCGTTGAACTCTACCGGCTCGGCCGCATCTCTCATGGTGAACTTGCGGAGGGGCTGGGCATTTCCCGCTTCGAGACCGACTCGGTTCTTCGCCGCCACAACGTGAGCGAAGACCTGCTTACCGGCGATGAACTTGCAACCCAGGTTTCGCGGCTGCGGAAGCTCGGTGCCTGATGTTGGTCGTTTCAGACACCTCGCCCCTGAACTATCTTGTCCTCATCGGGCATGTCGATGTGCTGCCCAAACTGTTTGGCCGCGTGCTGACGGCCCCCGCCGTCGTCAGCGAACTCACGCACCCGGGCTGTCCACAGATTGTTCGCCAATGGGCTAGCGCCAAGCCCGCTTGGCTGGAGGTCCGGCCCCCGAGCTCGCTTGAGTCATCGCTCAAGCTCGGGCGGGGCGAAACCGAAGCGATCAGTCTCGCCCATGAGATTCACGCGGACGTGGTGCTGATCGATGAACGCAAGGGAACCCAAGCCGCCGAAGGTCTAGGCCTGGTGGTCACCGGAACACTCGGCGTCCTTCAACTGGCCGACGAGAAGGGCGTGCTCAAGCTCGCAGAAGCGATCGGGGCGCTGCGACTCACGACATTTCGATGTACCGATTCGGTAGTCGAGCAACTGCTTCGCGACGCAGACAGCCGGCGCGGCGAAAACTACTGAGCACAGATCGAGCGTCCGCACCAATGTCCATTTGGAATAGCCGCTCGCATCTCGCGTCCACCGAAATACAGCAACGAAAAAGCCCCTCTCGGAGAGAGGGGCCAAGCAAAGCATCTGACTTTGTAACTCTCGCCTGTCTTACACCAGGTCGACCGTGCCACCCGCGTCGGTGATGGTCTTCTTGAGCTTCTCGGCCTCGGCCTTGTCCAGGCCCTGCTTGATGGCCTTGCCCGGAACATCGACCAGCGCCTTCGCCTCGGCCAGGCCCAGGCCGGTGGCTTCGCGAACCACCTTGATGACCTGGATCTTCTTGGCGGCATCGACGGCCTTCAGGACCACGTCGAAGCTGGTCTTCTCTTCGACCTTCGCGGCCGCGGGGCCGGCGGCCGCCATCATCATGCCACCACCTGCGGCGGCTTCGATCCCGTACTTGTCCTTCATGTACTTGCCGAGCTCGACCGCGTCCTTCAAAGACAAACCCGCGAGCGCATCACCCAACTGATCAATCGTCATCGACATGTGAAACCCTTCCACTAGCGCCGGAAAAGGCCCGGCAGCCTTCGCACTTCAGAGGGACCGGCACGCCCGGTCTTTGATCCGCCGGAGCCCGGCCACAATGCCGGGATACGGACCAATGAAGTCACGTTCATTCGTGTACCAAAGCCCTCCCTCATGGTCGGGCTACTGAAAGACCCTCTTAACCAGCCTTGGCGATCGTCTCGCCCTTCTCCAACTTCGTTTCGATCGCCTTGATAAGCCCGCCGATCGTCCGGCCCGGGCCCTGGAGCTGGCCCAGCAGGTTGCGCCCAGGGCTGACCGCCAGGGTGATGACCTTCGCGATCGCCTCGTCCTTGGTGGGGAACTTGGAGAGCTCTTCCACGCCCGCCTTGCCCTTGAACAAGGTGCCATCGAGCACGGCACCCTTGAGCTCGAGGGCGGGGATCTTGGCGATCCACGACACCAGCTCACGAGCCACCTCGACGACCGACTCGCCGCCGTAGGCGATGGCGTTGCCGCCGGTCATGAGTTCGCCCAGGGGCGCCAGCTTGCTCCCCTCGAAGGCCTTGCGGGCCAGGGCGTTCTGCACCACGGTGATGCGAACCTTCTTCTTGGCCAGCGCCATGCGCAGCTTGGTGGAGTCGACGCCCTTGACGCCGCGAATGCTGATCAGGGTCGCGTCGGGATATTCCTCAAGGCCGGAGGCGATGCGGGTCTTGTAGTCCCGCATGATGATGTTCTTGACAGTCTTTGACATGGTTCTTACCTCATTCGCCCACGGGGGGCCGAATCTCTGTTTCGCTGTGGGATTCGCTTCTCGCCGCCCGCGTTACTCAGCCTCGAAGGCCGACACGAACTTCACCTGGACGCTGGGGGTCATGGCCCCGCTGATCACAACCTTCTTGACGTACAGCCCCTTGACGGTGGCGGGCCGCGTCTTCTCGATCGCCGAGATGAAGAACTCGAGGTTCTCCGCCAGCGACGCCTCGGGGAAGCTCATCTTGCCGATGACCGCGTGCACGTTGCCAGCCTTGTCAGCCCGATACTCCACCTTGCCCGCGCCGTATTCCTTCACAGCCTTCACCACGTCCGGAGTCACGGTGCCAGCCTTGGGGCTGGGCATCAGGCCCTTGGGACCGAGCACCTTACCCAGCTTGGAGACCACCCGCATCATGTCGGGGCTGGCGATCGCCACGTCGAACTCCATCCACCCCTTCTCGATCTCGGCGACGAGATCTTCGCTCCCCGCCTTTACAGCCCCAGCTTCGATGGCGGCCTTGGTCAGGTCCGCCCCGCAGAAGGCCACCACACGCTTGCTCTTGCCGATGCCCTGTGGCAGGCTGATGGCTCCGCGCAGGTTCTGGTCGGCCTGGGCCGTGTCCAGATTCAGGTGCATGCAGACGTTGACCGTCTGGTCAAACTTCGGGGCCTTGAACTTCTTGAGAGCCGCGACGGCCTCGGGGGCGGTGACGGGGTTCGCCACCTTCAACACTTCGTTGGTCTTGTCGCGCTTGGTCATTCGTACCGGCATAACGCTTCGCTCCTGGTCGGCTTGGTCGCCCGACCCCTAAAATCACTGTGTTCGTTGGTCTGCGTGGTGTTGATCAGATGTGGCTCGGGCCAATGCCCGTGCCAAGGAAACTCAGGCGACGATCGTCACGCCCATCGAGCGGGCCGTGCCTTCGATCACCTTCATCGCTGCCTCGATCGACAGCGAGTTGAGGTCCTGCATCTTTTCCTTGGCGATCTTCTCGACCTGCGCCTTGGTGATCTTGCCGACCTTGTCCTTGTTGGGGACGCCCGAGCCCTTTTCGATGCCCGCGGCTTCGCAGATCATCGCCGAGGCGGGCGAGCTCTTCACCTCGAACTCGAAGCTCTTGTCCGAGTAGACGGTGACGATGCAGCCGACCTTCTTGCCCTTGACGTTCTGCGTCGCCGCGTTGAACTTCTGGACAAACTGGCCGGGGTTGACACCCTTGGAGCCCAGCACAGGACCCAGCGGCGGCGCGGGCGTAGCCGCCCCACCGATCGCCATGACCTTGAAAACTTGAGTGACTTCGCGCTTACCCATCGTTCCAAACCTCCCACCGGCCTGTGTTTAGCCACCCACGGGTTGGGCAAGCTCAGGCTCGGTAGTCCATACGGTCCGAGATGTTCGACCC
>JAKFUN010000101.1 GCA_021732675.1 Phycisphaerales bacterium | reverse complement strand
GGGCCGGTGTGGGGGTGGGCGCGGGCGGATGGATTGGCGCATGACAATGCGGGGCGGTCTGCAACATCTTGTCACCGACGCGTGCTGCTGGGGGCATGGCTGGTCCTTTCGAGCTGTCGTCGTGCTTCACACGCACGGCGCGGGCAACAGGCGGAGATGACAGGGCTGCCGATCGCCCGGGGAGGTCGACAGGGCCGGGGGGCCAAAGGCCTTGTCCAAGTCTATCGACTCTTGCGGAACTTGATACCCCCCCCTGGTCCCACGTTCCGAGTACGATAGGAGAGCGATGTCTGACCCTACTCATCAACACCTCCCCGTGAAATCGGGCGCGAACACCCTAGCCGGGGTCGCGCAGCTCCCCTCGGGGCGGACAGTGGCGACCTCGGCCGAAGGCGGGCGCGAGCAGATCGAGATCCGCTCGGCCACCGGCGACCTGGAGCTGCGGATCGCGCTGACGCCGGAGGGCCCTGTCCTCCAGCTTCGGGGGGTTCGGCTGGAGATCGACTCGACGGACACGGTGTCGCTGCGGTGCAAGGACTTTGAAGTGGCCGCGACGGATTCGATCCGGATGTCAGCCGCCAAGGACGTGTTGCTGGGTGCCAAGGGCGAGTTGCGTGTGAAGACTGGGGGCCAAGCCCACGTCGATAGCGAGATGATCCACCTCAATAGCGGCGACCGGGCCGACTACCCCGACGGCCAACCGGGCTGGGTCCCCCCAACGATGCCGGGGTTGCCCGAGCCGATGCCGCCCGCCACCGGAGGGGATTGCGGGCATGATCACCACTGAACGGACCGAGCCGCGAACCTGGGGACGGGCATGACCACGGGGGAAGAGCTCGGGATTGCGTTGCTGCTGCTCGATTACGGGCTTCGGATTGTCATCGCGCTGCGGATTCTGCTGCGTCGCTGCCCTGGGCCCGACACCTGGTCGTGGCTGCTGGTGCTGCTGTTCATGCCGGTTCTCAGTTGGGTTCTGTACTTTCTCATCGGTGAGAGCAAGCTGGGGTTTCGGCGTTTGGCCAAGTACGAAGCGCTCACCAAACGCATCGAAGAGGATGCCGTGCTGCACTGGCAGCGCCAGGGCGTGGTTCACGCGCCAGGGGGCGGGCCTTATGAGCCTCTGGCGCATTTGGCGACGCTGGTGGGGGGGATTCCGCCGTTGGTGGGAAACCACGTCGAGCTTCTGGGCACTGGCGGGCCGGTGTTGGACGAGATCATCAATGGCCTCGAGGAGGCCCAATACCACTGCCATCTGGTGTTTTACATCTGGATGCCCTCAGGGAAAGGCATCGAAGTGGGCGAGGCGCTCCTGCGCGCGGCCAAGCGGGGCGTGGTCTGCCGCGTGCTGGTCGATGCGGTGGGGGCCAAGGATTTCTTGCGAAGCGATCTGTGCGAACGCATGCGGGCGGGGGGCGTGCAGGTGGTTTCGGCCCTGCCGGTGAATCCGCTGCGAATGCTCTTTGCCCGCATTGATCTTCGCAACCATCGCAAGATCGTGGTGATCGACGGGGTTCTCGCCTTCACCGGCAGCCAGAACTTGACCGACGAAACCTTCGAACCCAAGCGAGGCCTAAGCAAAACCCGGGTCGGGCCGTGGATCGACTCGACGATCCGTCTGCAAGGGCCGGCGGTGCAGGCGCTGCAGTGCGTCTTTCTACGAGACTGGCTCTCCGACAGCGACGAGGCGCTCGCCGAGGTCGCCCCCTTTTTCCCGGTGCCCATCCCTCGCGCGGGTGACTCGGTGGTGCATGTTGTCCCCTCCGGGCCCGGCCCGCGCCCCGACGCCATCCACCAGGCGATGATGTCGATGTTCTTCGAGGCTCGCGAGGAGATCATTCTCACCACCCCGTACTTCGTGCCCGACGAAGCGACGAAGGCCGCTCTTGTGAACGCGGCGTTGCGGGGCGTGGATGTGACGTTGATCGTGCCCGACGAGTTGGACGCCAAGGTGGTGGCCGCGGCCAGCCGGGCGAACTATGAAGACCTGCTGAATGCCGGGGTCAAGGTGTTGGAGCACGAAGGTGGGCTGCTGCACGCCAAGACCGCGTGCATCGACCGCGCCCTCGCGGTGGTCGGTTCGGCCAACCTCGACATGCGCAGCTTCTGGCTCAACTTCGAGACAACGCTGTTCATCCACGACACGGACTTTGCCAGCCAGCTGCGCTTCATGCAGCAGCATTACGCCAGCGAATCACGCCGGGTCGTGCCGGAGGAGTGGGCCCGGCGTCCGGCAACCCGCCGCCTGCTGGACCACATCGCCCAACTCTTCAGCCCGCTGCTGTAGGTTTGGACTCCCACGAGCCCAACGCGGACGCGCGAGTCTCCCGGGCGTCGGCATGGGCGGCTTTGTCGGTTCTCGTCAGCATGCCCACCCCCGCCGGAGCGTCGGGCCCCGAGAAAAGCCCCTTAATCACGACCGGCGCCTGTGATTGGGCCGCTTCTCGCGCCGAACCAGCCGGGGCCTTGGAATTGGGAACAAATCCCTGTACACTTGGGCTCGTCGGCGCGTCGTTCTGCCGCCGGCGTTCAAAGGGGCGCGCATCATGGCATCGATTCTTGTCGTTTCCGGACCTAGCGAAGGTTTGTACTACCCGCTCGGCAAGCGGACCACGGTGATCGGGCGCGACGAGTCGGCGGCGTTGCAAGTCGTCGACGATCGCGTGAGCCGAAAGCACATTCAGATCCGCTTCGACGAACCCACAAGCAAGTACCACGCCATCGACATGAAGAGCAGCAACGGGATGTTCATCAACGGGCGGCAAGTGACCACCGACATCGAACTCGTCGACAGCGATGAGATCCAGATCGGAAACTCCAAACTCGTCTTCTCGCTTACCGAGTTCCCCGACAAGCAAAGCGCCCTCAACGCCTACAAGCAACGCGGGCAGAAGATGCGCCCGACGATCGAGCAGCGATAGCGGGTGGCGCTTGGTGGTGTTGGGTGGCCCGGTAGCATCACACACTACTTGGCATCCACCATTCGCTGGCAGCGGGCGGCATCAACTGGATTGGCCCACAAACCGCCCTTTTTGATATCCGAGCCCACGATCAACGCATCGGCCTTCGCGAGCAGCGGGCGAACCTGCGCGGGAGTAACGCCCGACCCAACCCACACCGGCAACTTGGCCCCGGTGCGGGCCGCGTTGATGTCGGTCGGGTCGGTTGGCACGCCCGTGTGCGTACCGGTGACGATGAGCCCATCGGCCCCGAAAAACTCCGCGGCCTTGGCGGCGTCGGCCACGCTCACATCGCCCGTGATCGCGTGCGACGCGTGCTTTTTCTTGATGTCGCACATCAGGCGAATGTGCGTCGCCCCGATGACGCGCCGGTAACGCAGCAGACGCCCGGCCGCGGCTTCGGGCAGCAGCCCTTCGTCGGCCACATGCGCAAACACAAAGTTCTCCACGCGAACGAACGCCCCGTTGATCGCCAGCGCCACTCCCAACGCCTCCATGTGCCCAAAGCTGAGCACCTGCACCCCCAGCGGCATCTTGGGCAGTTCGCGCCGAATCGCCAGGCCGATGCGCGTCATGGCCGCGACGGTTTCCGGGCCGTGCGGGGCGTTCACATAGGGCGTGTCGTGCATGTTTTCGATGATGATGGCGTCAAAGCCGGCATGGGCGATGATGGACGCCTCGCTGACCGCCACCTCTTCGAGCTTCGCAAGCGTGTAGCGAGCGTGCGGCGAGCCCGGGAGCGCGCCCACGTGCACCATGCCGATCAGGGCCTTGGGTGGCACCTGAGGCGTGTGATCTGAGCTGTTGCTGCGCTTGCTCTTTGCCATTCGGTTCTCCGGGTCGTTTGATGGCTCGTTTGGGTGGCAGGTCTGGGTGGCAGGTCCGGGTGGCACGGCGGTCCCCGCCGTGTGCATTTCAAGCGAAAAAAGATTTCGCCCGGCCCTCCCTTACGGTCGGGCTGCTGAGTGTTTTCGACCTCCTACGCCTTCAGCACCCGCGCTTTGATCTTGCCCTTCGCGTTTCCCTTCAGCTTCGCCATCGCGTTGCGCGTATCCACCACCAGCCTTGCCTCGCGCCCGATCAACTCCCAATCCACCGCCGCGTGGTCGGTCACGATGACCACCGCGTCGCACTGCCTGAGGTTCCCGGCATTCAAAGGCAGGCTTTTCAGCGGGATGTCATACTTCCGCATCTGCGGGAAGACCGGCACATGCGGGTCGTGAAAGCTCACCAGCGCCCCACGGTCGGCGAGCAACTCGATGATCTCCGCTGCCGGAGTTTCGCGAACGTCATCGATGTTCGGCTTGTACGCGATCCCCACCACCAGCACCTTGGAACCCTTCATGGGCAAGCCATCATCGTTCAAACCCTCGGCCACGCGATCCACCACATATCGCGGCATGCGCCGATTCACCAGCCCCGCCAGCTCGATAAACCGCGTCACATGCCCATATTCTCGGGCCTTGTACGTCAGGTAATACGGATCAATCGGGATGCAGTGGCCCCCCAGCCCCGGCCCGGGATAAAACGCCTGAAACCCAAAGGGCTTGGTCGACGCCGCCTCGATCACCTGCCAGATGTCAATCCCCATGTCCGCCAGCACCGGCTTCAACTCATTCACCAGCGCGATGTTCACCGCGCGATAGGTGTTCTCCAGAATCTTCGCGGCCTCGGCCACCTCGGCGCTCTCCACTTCGTGCACGCGCTCGATAGCCGCTCGGTACAATGCCGCCGCCACCTTGGTGCTCGCCTCGTCGATACCTCCGACCAGTCGCGGAATCTCGCGGGTCTGCACGCCTTTGCGTCCCGGGTCTTCGCGCTCGGGGCTGAAGGCCAGGAAGAAGTCCTCGCCGCAGATCATGCCTGTCTCTTCGAGAATCGGCAGGCAGACCTCTCGGGTGGTGCCCGGGTAGGTGGTGCTTTCGAGCGAGACCAGGGCCCCGCGCTTGAGCACGCCAGCGATCATCCGCGTCGAGTCTTCGACATAGCTCAAATCCGGCTCGTCGTGCACGCCCAGGGGGGTGGGCACGCAGATGGCGATGGCGTCGCACGCCTTGAGGGCGCCCGGGTCGGCGGTGGGGGTGAAGCGATCCGACGCCGCCAGCCCACGAACCATTTCCTCGCCCAGGTGCTTGAGGTAGGCGTGACCTTTCTTGAGCATGGCGATCTTGGCTGCGTCGATGTCGTAGCCGACGACCTTGAACCCGGCGTCGTGCATCGCCCGCACCAGCGGCAGTCCAACGTAGCCAAGGCCGACAACGCCAACGGTGGCCAGGCGACGTTCAAAGCGGGCGATGGCTTCCGTCGCGAGCGATCGCCGTCCCCCCTTTCGCTTGGGTTGGCGCGTGGGGCCCGGGTTGGCGGGCGGGGTTGGTGCTTGCTTGCTGGCGCGCTTGCTCATGAACGCCGACTATAAGGGCTCCAGGCCCCATCGCCCGGCGGGGACCTCACCATTGGGGCAGCGCCGGGTCGACGCCCCGCGAACTTGATATTCTCCCCACTTGGCGCGGGGCCTTTCCCCGGCAGGACACGACGAAGGAATCTCACATCATGGCCAACCCAGTTCCCCCGACCTCACCCTCGATTGCTTCGGGCGACGACCAAGATCGCCTTTCCGCGAAGGCTGCGGGCCCCACTTTTCTGGGTCATCCGCGCGGGCTGTTCCTGCTCTTCTTCGTGGAGATGTGGGAGCGCTTCAGCTATTACGGCATGCGTGCGTTGCTGGTTCTGTACCTCATTCAGGCCGTGACCGGCGATGAAAAGGGCTTCAACCCGGGCCGCGGGTGGTCGCAGGCCCAGGCCAGCACGCTTTACGGTTGGTACACCGGGCTGGCCTATCTGTTCCCGATTTTCGGCGGGATCGTGGCCGACAAGCTCATCGGCACGCACCGCTCGATGCTGGTGGGTGGGGTGCTCATCAGCATCGGTCACGTGATCCTGGGTATCTCGGGCATCGGGGCGATGGCCCACTCTGAGTTTGGGATGGCGGTCTTCATCACGGGCCTGGCCGTCATCGTGCTGGGCACGGGTCACTTCAAGCCCACGGTTTCAGTGATGGTGGGTCAGTTGTACCCCCCAGGCGACCCGCGTCGTGAGGGTGCCTTCACGATCTTCTACATGGGGATCAACCTGGGCGCGTTTCTGTGCGCGTTCATTTGCGGCACGCTGGGCGAAAAGGTCGGCTGGCACTGGGGCTTTGGCTCCGCCGCTGTGGGCATGATCCTCGGGTTGGTCACCTATCTCATCGGCAAGCCGATACTTCTCAAAGGCATCGGAGATGCCCCACGCCCGAACGCCACCCGCAACGCAATGGGCCTGATGGTCGGTTCTCTGGGCGTGTCGCTGGCTTTTGGTTGTCTCTATCTCGCCGGGCTCACCGAGACATTCGGCCGGGTAATGGAGTACCTCACCACAACCAAGCCCGCCTTGGGCCTTGGCGTGGTGGTGGCGCTCGGGCTGGGAATCTTCGCGGCAATGTTTGCCTTCATTGCTCGCAACGACCCCAAAGACCGGGGCCCAGTCATCTCGATCTTCCTGTTCATGTTCTTCAACGCCTTCTTCTGGCTCGCCTTTGAGCAAGCCGGCTCCAGCCTCAACGTCTTCACCGAGCAGAACACCAACCGGATGATCGGCGGGTTCGAGGTTCCCGCGACCTGGTTCCAGTCCGTGAACGCGGGGTTCATTTTCATACTGGCCCCAGCCTTTGCCGCCATCTGGACGGGTCTGGGTCGACGCGGCTTGAACCCCAGCCAGCCGATGAAGATCGCGCTGGGGCTCATTTTTCTGGGCCTTGGGTATCTCTTCATGGTCGTCGCCGCCAAGGGGGTCGCAGGGGCCGCACTCGCGAAAGCCTCCATGTGGCTGGTCGTCGCGACCTACTTCTGGCACACCGTCGGCGAACTGTGCCTCTCGCCCACCGGGCTTTCTTATGTCACCAAAGCCGCGCCGGTGAAGTTTGTCAGCTTGCTCATGGGCATCTGGTTCATCAGCTCATTCATCGCCAATCTCTCCGGCGGGCTAGTTGCAGCCCAGGTCGAGAAGATCGAAAAAGGCGAACTCACGCTCCCCTGGAACTTCGGGGGCGGCCAAACCAACTTCTACGCTGGCTTCGTCATCGTTTCCCTCGGTGTCGGGTTCGCCGTGGCACTCTTTACCCCCCTCCTCAAAAAGCTCATGCGCAACCCCAACGATTGAGAGCGCCCAAACCCGGTGATTGGGCGGCAGCGCTCTAGGGTGACACGGGGGACCGCGCTGTGCTCGACGTTCATCACGGCCATTGTCGCCGTGTCGAAAGCGAACGCGGGGCCCTCTCATTAGGTCGGCCCGCTGACATGCCCGAGTTGCCGAAATTCCTTGCCGTTGACTTCAACCATCTCACGCCATGAACCGCTTCGACCTCTACGAGCTCTGCGTTCAAAACACCCCGGGAATGGTCCGCTTCCTCCTCGCGGCCCACGCCGGCTCCCCCCGCACCCTCCGTGAGGACTTTTCCGGCGGGGCCGCCCTGTGCAAGGCTTGGGTAGGCCCGGGTTCGAACGGCTCGCTCCGCCGCGCCATCGCGATTGACATCGATCCGGTGCCCCTCAAGCGGGTCGCGAAGGTTCCCGGCATCACCAGTCGCGCGGCCGATGTCCGGGAGGCCGACGACAAGGCCGACATCATCGCCGCCCTCAACTTTCCGCTCGGATATTGGCACACCCGGGCCGATCTGGTCGCCTATCTCAAACTATGCCGACGCCGCATCAGTCGGGGCGGCATCTTCGTTGGCGATCTCTACGGCGGTGCCGACGCCTTCTCCCCCCTCACCATGTCGCGCCGTTTTCGCGGGCCCAAGGGCGAGCGCATCGGCTACACGTGGGAGCAGGAGGCGGCCGATCCCGTCACGGGCCTGGTGCGCAACGCCCTGCACTTTGAAGTTTCCCCGCCGCGCGGCCAGCCGGCACGCACACGCACCTTGCGCCGGGCTTTCACCTATCACTGGCGATTGTGGAGCATTCCGGAGTTCTCCCAGGCTGCTCTCGATGCGGGGTTCTCGAAGGTCGACGTCTACGACCAGGACGCCGGCGCACTCGACAGCGACGGGAACCTGCACATTCGCCCCGCCCGCGGGGAAGATCTAGACGGCAACTACGTGGTGTATGTCGTCGCGCGGCGCTGAACCCGCCTCTGCTGGCGTCTTTGACCCACTCTCCCCCACTACCGTTGCGGATCATGAACCAGGACGCGATGTACCATGCAAATCGGCCCGGCAAAGTCTCTCGCGTCTGCGTTTTTTGCGGGGCGTCGCACGGCGGGCGACCGGAGTACTCCATGGCCGCGTTCGCGCTGGGGCGGGGAATCGCGGCGCGGGGCATGACCCTGGTTTACGGCGGCGGGCGGGCAGGACTCATGGGCGCGGTCGCCGACGCCGCCCTGGCGGCTGGTGGCAAGGTGATCGGCGTCATCACGACGCTGCTCAAAGATCGCGAGCTTGGCCACACGGGCCTCACGAACCTGCACATCGTGGATTCGATGCACGAACGCAAGTCCATGATGGCCGAGCAGGCTGACGCCTTCATCGCCCTTCCCGGAGGCCTGGGCACGCTCGACGAGATCTTCGAGATACTGGCCTGGGCTCAACTGGGCATTCACTCCAAGCCCGTGGGTCTGCTCAACACCCTGGGTTACTACGAGCCGTTGATGGCGTTCCTGGACCAGGCGGATCGGGAGAAGTTCCTTCGCCTCAACCACCGAACCCAGGTGCTTTTCGAGTCTGACGCAGACGTCATGCTGGAGCGCATCATCGCCTCCGGCAACCCCGCGACCTAACTGGGTGCCAGTGCCAGCCCGACGAGCCCGAAGCGCGAGCGAGGTTCACTTTCGCGCCTGTTCACGATGGTGAACCTGGCGCCCGCGTCGGGCTCCGAGTTTTGCCTCGATACGAGCACGCCAGCCGCTCTAGGACGACGCATCGCGTCCCCCAGCGTCGAACAGGCAAGACCATCAAGGTGGTCCGCACCGGAAGTTCGCCTCGAGAACATGGTCGCCTCAAAAATACAAACCCCCTCGAGCGATCGAGGGGGCCTGATAGAGGTTGACTTTCAACCGCAAGGCTTACCGGCGACGGCGGCCCGCAGCGATCACACCCATGCCCAGCAGCATCGCCGAACCGGGGGTCGGGACGACGGTGAAGAGCCAGTCGGAGGACTCAACGTGGGGCTGAACCTGCCCAGCGTTGTTCACATAGGTGATCCAGCCCCAGCCGGAGACCCCAGCGAAGCCGCGATGGCCCAGATCGTTGTTCTCGTTGCCCAGACGCAGCGAGAAGCCGTTGCTGCCGCGCTCGTCAACGAGGTTCTGCACGTTGCCGTTGGGCAGCGTGATGGAGCCGAAGTTCACGTGGTTGGTGGTGTTGACCCAGATATCGTCGTCGCCGCCAACGGGCTGCACGCCGAGGTTGTAGATGAAGTCAAAGCTGTACACCCCGCGGTAGGCGTCGTTGGCGTACCCCGAGCCGGTGTCGCGCCCGCCGTAGGAGTGCCCGATGATCCGCAGCGAGTTCGCGCTGACCACCAGGTTAACCTGCGAACGCGAGTCGTTGAAGTCGAACGAGAAGATGTCGTGCCCGCTCGTCACGTTGACGAGTTCATCCAGACGCAGCCCGTACTGGGGGGGCTGAGCCGAGCCATCCGGATGATTGCCGAGTAGATAGACGCCCGAGTTCAGAATCGAACCCTGAGCAGAGGCGGCCAGCGCGAGCGCAGCCACAGCACCAAAAGCAACATAACGCATTGTCAGTTCTCCTGTCTCTCTGATATTCGCCGGGGCAACACGCACCCGACGGTCTCCTGGTCACCTCTCGGCGACGTTACGAGAATAGCGGACCCTGGCTGCCCTGACAAGGGGATATCCGGCGAAATGTGTCAACTATGCATTTAGCTTGCATGAAGACACCTCGGCACGTAGCTCTCTCGCCGGGGAAAGCCGCCACGCCCGACAACTTTCGGGCCCCGAATCCCAAGCTAGCCCCAGGGACCCATCGAATTTGGCCAGCCCCTCAGGGTTTAGACCGAATTTCTTCCCGGCCCGCTGCGCGACGCGCCCGGCTGTCAACGCCGCTACCGTCCGTTGGTAGTCCCACAAGCCCCCGACCTCGAACCTGACTCAAGGAACGTTTATGCACTCTCGTCGCGAGTTCATCAAGCGGGCGGCTCTCCTCTCTGGGGCCGCCGGCGTCTTTGGGGCCTTGCCTGCCTCCATCCAAGCCGCCCTCAACATTGAGCCCACTCCGGGCTCGACGTATCTGGATGCCGAGCACGTCGTCATCTTGATGCAGGAGAATCGTTCATTCGATCACTGCTTCGGCGCCCTGCGCGGCGTTCGCGGCTTCAACGACCCGCGAGCCATGAAGCTCCCCGGCGGAAACCCCGTCTGGGCCCAAACCAACACCGACGGGCTCACCTTTGTGCCCTTTCACCTCGACCTGCACGGCTCGCGATCAACCTGGATGGGCTCGCTCCCCCACTCCTGGAGTGATCAGGTGGACGCATCCAACGGGGGCAGGCACGATGGCTGGTTGGCCGCCAAGCACAGTGGCAACGCGGCGTATCGCGACATGCCTCTGACCATGGGCTATTACACCCGGCAGGACATCCCGTTTTATTACGCGCTCGCCGACGCCTTCACCGTCTGCGACCAGAACTTCTGCTCTTCCCTCACCGGCACGACACCCAACCGCCTCTATCTCTGGTCCGGCACCATTCGCGGCACCCCCAGCGGCCCCGCCCACGTCCGCAACCAAGACGTCGACTACGGCAAATGGGCCAGTTGGACCACCTTTCCCGAACGTCTCGAAGACCTCGGCGTTTCCTGGCGCATCTACCAAAACGAACTCAGCCTCGATTCGGGCCTGAAGGGCGAAGAAGACGCCTGGCTCTCCAACTTCACCGACAACCCCATCGAGTGGTTCGAGCAGTACAAAGTCCGCTTCGCTCAGACCCACCGGGATTGGATCGCGATTCGCAAAGAACAGATCCCCAAAGAGCTGCTGTCGGCGCAGAACCGGCGCCAGGTCCCCGGCATTTCTCAGAAGGAAGCCGACGCCATCGACAAGCGCGTCGGAGAGTTGCAGGCCGAGCTGCACGCCATCGCCACCGAGATGGCGTTCTTCAATCAAGAAGCCTGGGACGCGCTGCCACCCCGCGCCAAGGCGCTACACACAAAGGCTTTCACGACCAACACCGGCGACCCGGATCATCGCTCGCTCGCGGAACTCACCTACGACGACAAGGGTCTTCAGCGCCGCCTCAAGGTGCCCAAGGGCGACGTGCTTCATCAGTTCCGCGAAGATGTCGGCAACGGCAAGCTCCCCACCGTCTCATGGCTGGTGGCCCCGGAGCGATTCAGCGATCACCCCGGCTCAGCCTGGTACGGCGCGTGGTATCTCTCCGAGGTCATCGACATCCTCACCAAAAACCCCGAGTTTTGGCGCAAGACGATCTTCATTCTCACCTACGACGAGAATGACGGGTACTTTGACCATGTTGCACCCTTCGCCGCTCCTCGGCCCGGACACCCCGAGACCGGGCGCGTGTCGGAGGGGATCGACACTTCCACCGAGTATGTCGAGCTCGACGACGATTTGACCCGCACCAACCCCCACGACGCGCGCGGCAGCAGCATCGGGCTGGGGTTCCGTGTGCCCATGATCGTCGCTTCGCCCTGGAGCCGCGGCGGCTGCGTCTGCTCCCAAGTCTTCGACCACACCTCGCCCCTGCAGTTCCTCGAAAAGCTCCTTAGCCACAAGCTCGGCAAGCCGGTGCAGGAGCCCAACATCAGCGCGTGGCGTCGCGCCGTCTGCGGCGACCTCACGAGCATCTTCCGCAGCGCCGACGACACATCGCCCACCAAGCTTCCCTTTGAATCACGCGACGCCGTCATTCAGTCCATTCACAAGTCGCAGTACAAAGACTTGCCTGGTTACCACCCGCTGCTGGTCGCCGATCTCGAAGCCTTGCGCAACGGCAAGCGCAACACCCTGCCCGCCCAGGAGCCCGGCACTCGCCCGGCCTGCCCGCTGCCCTACGAGCTCGCCGCCGACTTCCGCCTGAGCGCCGACCTCTCACGCGTGAGCCTGGGGCTGAGCGCCGCCAACGACGCCTTCGGCCCGCAAGCCGCCGGCGCAGCCTTCACCGTGCACGCCGTTCAAGCAAGCGGCGACTTTGCCGTGCGCCAGTACGCCCTCAAGCCCGGCGACGCCCTGGCCGACAGTTGGGCCATCAGCGAGTTCGGCGGAGCCCCGGCGCACCTCCGCGTCTTTGGACCAAACGGCCTTTATCGCGAGTTTCGCATGCTCGGCGCGCACGCCATGGATGTGAGCGTGACCCCGATCACCGGGAAGGACCGCAAGCCCACCGGCGTGCTGGAAGTATCAATCACCAGCCGCGCGGCGGGCGGCAAGCGCACCGCCGAAGTCCGCGACCTCTCCTACGGCGGCGAGATGGCCAAGGCCGAACTCTCCAACGGTGCCTCCAGCCTCATGAAGTTCGACACCACCAAGAGCGGCGGCTGGTACGACCTGGCGGTGCGCATCGAGGGCGACAAGGTCTTCGAGTGCCGCTACGCGGGCAAAGTAGAATCCGGAAAGTGGACCACCAGCGATCCGGCCATGGCGTAAGCACAGAGCGAGGCGGGTATCAAGAACACTCAGGCCCCCGCTGGACGCACGCCAGACAAGGCCTCGCGAAGGGCGAGTGTTCCCTGTTGGCTTCAGTGGCGGCGCCCGCCACGGCAGTTGTCGGCCCAATCGCAGCCTCTGGCCCCTACGACCCCGCAGCGCGAGCAAGGTCTACCTCGGTAATGTCACGCACCAACACCCCGTGCTCGCGGCTTGGGCTCGCGGTGGCGCACCGCGGCACTTGAACGGACGTTTCGCTAGCCGCGCCATTTCACCGCGGATCGTTCGCTCCCCGCAAGTGCCCGCCCGCGCGAAGGTTGTGGTTCCACGTTGCCCGGCGCTCCCTGCCCGTCAGGCCCCAAATCGCACTACGCCACCCCAATCGCGCGGCGGATCCTGGCCGGGAGCTCATCGGTCACATACAGACCATCGGGGATCGGCGTCTCGTCGAAGCGATCGGGGTCCGTGTCGGTGGGGTTTGCGTTCACCCGCGCCAACGGAATGGCCGGCCCTGAGAACGACACGGCCATCGCGACGCGAAACGCGCCCTCTCCCAACAGCACCAACCGAATGCCCGACGGAATCGTCTCCGCGCCGGCAGCCTGTGCTTTCAGCAGCGGCGGCGTCAGAGCGTTCTCGGTGATGAGAAGGTATCGGCCAGCCTCGACCCGCAGCACGTACACCACGTCGAGCCCGTCGCTCTCGGTGCGCCACGCGGCGTACGCGCTGGCCGTCACGTCGATGGCGAGTTCCGGAGGTTGCTTAGTCCAATCGTCGTCGCTCCCCAGGATCCACAGCCCGACAGAGGTCACAACCGCCGCCACCCCGCCGACACTCAGCGAAAAAGTCCACGTCACGCTCGAAGCAACCCACCAGGCATAGAGCCAGTGGGCCGCGTAGGCGCCCAGTGTCACGGCCGCGCCCGCAATCGCCCCGCTCAGCACGATGACCGAGAAGGAATACGCCCGCCCCGTCGCCATCCGTTCGGCGTACTCATCGAACTCGGCGTCGGTGTATGGACGAGAGGCGATTGCCAACATGGGAAAGATTCCCCGCGCTCACTGACTGAATGGAATGGTCGCGAGAGTTTACGCCCCCACCGCCGCCACCTGGGCTGCCACGGTCGCCGCCTTGATGTTGGACCACGGCCCCTTTTCGCCGCGGGTGTTGATCAGGCGGGCCATGGAGACGGCGGTTTTGCCCTCCTCGCCCGCCTTGAACTCGGCGCGGAAGCTCGGTTTCGTGGTCATGGTCAGGAACGAGAAGGTCGAAGGGTCCCCGAGCGAGCGTGAGTCTTCGGCGGCGGCATTCGGCATTCGTGATTCGGCATTCGTGTCGGACCTGTCTTGACGAATGCCCAATGCCGAATGCCCAATGCCGGGCGCCACCAGTTTCACCCACACCTCGGCCCCGAGCACGCCCGCGGGCCGGGCGCGGCGGGCCCTGCCGCCTCGGCCCGAAGTCAGTGTGGACTCATCCACCAGCCGCAGTTGGTGCGTGAGCCGCTGCCCGCTCTCGACCAGCGCGAGCGGGCGCGACGACGGCGCGGGCGCTGGCGTGGGAGAAGTGTCCCGCACCGTGATCCCCATCTCGGCGCGGTCGGCGTTGGTCGTCGGGAGCGAACACGGCCCCAGCATGTGCCGGGGCCGTCGGTGGTTCCGATTCAGTTGTGGTGCGGCGCACGCTTCCGCCGCGCCGCGAAGCGTTCACGCCGCAATCGTCGCCTGCGCCTGTTCGCCCCACGGCCCGCGCTCGCCGGTCGGCGAGACCCAACGCATCCACACGTAGTTGGTCTTGCCGCCGTCGGCGGAGTCGAAGTTCATCACGTACGGCGCGTTGGTATCGACCGCGACGAAGCGCAGGTCCGCTTCGCCCGTCGGGGGCGTGGTGCCCACCTTGTTCCAAATTTCGACGCCCAGCGCGCCCGGCGGCTTGGCCTTGCGGGTCGGCGTGGCCGAGTCCACGAAACGCAACACCTGCTGCAAGCGATTCCCGCACTCGATGGAGCAGATGGGCGCGGTGGTCGGCGGGCCGATGGGGCTGGGGGCCTGAGCGACCGTGATACCCAGCGACGCCTTCTCGGCATCGCTCACTACGTTTGACGCCTGCAAGCGGCGCACGAGCGGCCGGATCGCGGCGACATACGCGGCGCGGGCCTCATCCTTGCTCTGCTTGGCGGCCCCCCCGCACTTTGCCGCGTTGACGGCGGCCCCTCACGGCTCGCTCGTGCATCCTCGCAACATTACATACATGGAATGAGGAGGCACGAGTGAGTCGTGCAAAGGTTAGTTGGCGGTGAACCCGTTGACCCACGGCGACTGCGCCGCGGTGATCGGGGTCATGTCGGCGGCGGTGAGCCCAAGCGCGGCGAGATTGGCGTTGGCGCCCAGCAAAGCGGCCGCTCAGGGCCGCGAAGCGTGAAAAGACGGAACACGAAGTTGGCTTGCCACAGCCCGAGTCCGCGAGGGCGTCACCTGAAACGACGCATCGGGACCGGGGATGTAGTCAGCCATGATTCTGTATCCGCTCCAATGGATTCGGCGGCTTGCTCGTGCTGCCCCGCACACGCTGCGCTGGGGCGTCCAGCCGCTACCCAAGCCGTCAATCGGCACGCGGCGGAGACTGCATGTTCGTTCGGCGAGCCTCAACGAGAACTTGAGACAAGAGCAAAAATCCCCCTCGGGCCTTTCTCTGCTTCAAAGGACCTCTAGACTGTTGTCGCTGTCGAGCCTTAGGTTCTTCTCCTGAGTTCGCACGAGAATCATGCCCCAACACTCCAAACTCATCGTCGTCGCCAACCGCCTTCCCGCGTCACGGACGGGGAAAGGGCCTTCCGCGCGGTGGGAACGCAGCCCCGGCGGGCTGGTCTCGGCGATGGAGCCGGTGCTTGCCGAGCGGGGCGGCGTGTGGATAGGCTGGGACGGCGGGGCCGGGCCTGCGCCGCGCCCGGCGACGGTCGGTTCGCTCGACTTGCGGGCAGTCGGGCTCTCCCGCTCAGAAGTGAACGAGTACTACCACGGCTTCTGCAACACAACGCTCTGGCCGCTCTATCACGACGCGGTCATCAACCCGGAGTTTCACCGCTCCTGGTGGGACCCGTACCTCGCGGTGAACAAACGGTTCGCTCTGGCCTCGGCCAGGTCGTACCGCAAGGGCAGCCTGGTCTGGGTACACGACTACCAGTTGCAGATGGTGCCGAAGTTGCTGCGGGACCGCAAGCCCGGTGCGAAGATCGGCTTCTTCTTGCACATCCCGTTCCCACCCGATGAACTCTTCGCTTGGATTCCCTGGCGCAGCGCAATTCTGCGTGGGCTTCTTGGCGCGGATGTCATCGCCTTCCAGACGCAGGCGAGCGCCGAGAACTTCGTTCGTGTGGCCAAGCGATACACCTCTGCGGAGGGGACGGAGCGAGAACTGTCCTTCGAGGGCCGGTCCATCCGCGTAAAGGCGTGCCCGATCTCGATCGCGACCAGCGAGTTTGAGAAGACCGCGGCGCTGCCGGCCGTCAAACGCCGCGCCGCCGAGATTCGCAAGCAACTCGCGGGCCGCACCGTCCTCCTTGGGGTCGACCGTCTTGATTACACCAAGGGCATCCCGCTGCGGCTGCTCGCGTACGAGGAGCTGCTGAAGGAGCGCACACTCTCCGCGAACAAAGTTGTGATGCTCCAGGTGGCCGTGCCCAGCCGCGAGGTCGTGCCGGGGTATGAGGAGACGCGCCGAGAAGTCGAGCAGACTGTGGGCCGCATCAACGGAGAGAACAGCCAGCCGGGGAAGGTCGCGGTGCACTATTTCCGTCGCTCGCTCGCGCGAGAGGAACTGGTGGCGTATTACCTCGCCGCCGACGTCATGCTCGTCACGCCCCTGCGCGACGGGATGAACCTGGTCGCCAAGGAGTACGTCGCGTGCCGTTCTGACAACACCGGCGTGCTGGTGCTCAGCGAGTTTGCTGGCGCTGCCCGCGAACTGCGGCGGGCGCTCCTGGTCAACCCGCGCGACCTGGAGACCATGAAGAAGACGATCGTGGAGGCCGTCCGGATGAAGAAAGAAGATCAGCGGATGCGCATGGCGATGCTTCGCTCCAACGTCCGACGACATGACGTGCACGACTGGTCGCGCGAGTTCCTCGAAGCCCTTGCTCAGTAGACCTACACAACCATGCCCCGCTCACGCCTCCAAACCCTCGCCGCGTCTCCGCTCCTGCTCGTCGGCACCGACTTCGACGGGACGATCTCGGCGCTCACCTCTACGCCAGCCGAGGCCCGCGTTGACCCGCGATGTCTGGCGGCGCTCGAGCGTTTGGCCCGCCTTCCGTGCACGCGCGTTGTCGTGATTTCCGGCAGGCCGCTGTCTTGGCTGCGCGAAGTGACGCGAACAATTCCCCACGTCGTGCTGTTCGGGAGCCACGGGGCGGAGGATGGATCCGTCTCATCGGTCGGGCCTGACGCTTCGGTAGAGCGCGTGCTGGCTCGCGTTGCTCGGCGGCTGGAAGCAGCGGCGGCACGCTGGCCCGGCTGCTTGGTCGAACGCAAACCTCTCGCGGCGGGGCTGCACTACCGGCGTGCCGACCCGGCCCATGTCCCGGCCATCATCGCCGCGGCACGCGAGGTCGCGGGCGACATGCCTGAAGTCTCGGTCCGTCCAGGGTCGATGGTCGTCGAACTCTGCTTCTCCGCGCTGCACAAGGGCGACGCGATCGCGCGGGCTCGGTACCTCGCGGGGGCGGTACACACGGTCTTCTTCGGCGACGATGCGACCGACGAGGATGCGTTCGCGGCCATGGGCGACCAGGACTTCTCGATCAGAGTCGGCCCGGGCGAAACGGGGGCCGACGCGAGCGTGGCCAGCGTCGCCGACGTGGCCGAGTCGCTGGAACTGCTCGCGGAGCAGCGCGAGCGCTGGCTGCGAAGTCGCGCGGTGGTGCCTATCGAGCGCCACTCGATACTCTCCGACCAGCGCAGCCTCGCGCTCGTGACTCCCGGGGCGAAGATTGTCTGGCTCTGCCTCCCCCGCATCGACTCGCCCGCGCTCTTCGCGGAACTGCTCGGCGGCCCCGCGGCCGGCTTCTTCGCTGTCGAGCCCGAGAACGGTGCCGCACCAACGGTGCAGTCGTACCTTGAAGACTCGCTGCTCCTGCGCACGTCTTGGCCTGGGCTCGCCGTCACGGACTACCTCGATTGCTCGGGTGGACGGGCGTACCAGCGGGCCGGCCGCAGCGATCTGGTGCGCGTCCTCGAAGGCCGGGGGCGGGTCCGCGTGACCTTCGCGCCGCGACCGGACTTTGGGCGCGTTCCAGCGACGCTAGAGCTCCGCGAAGGGGGCGTCGAAATCACCAGCACTAGTGAGCCGTGCGTTCTTTCCGCCCCAGGCGTCGAGTGGACGATCGAGCAGAGCGGCCCGCACCAGACGGCCCGGGCCAGCGTTGACTTGGAATCGCTAGGCGGCGCGGTCACGCTCGAACTGCGCTTCGGCGCGGCGAACCTGAAGCCCAGCATCGTGCCCGAGCCGCAGCGCCGCGCCCAGACCAATCGCCACTGGTCGGGCTGGGCCGGGGCGCTGCGCGTTCCGCCCGCGCTGCGCGCGCCCCTTGTTCGCAGCGCCCTGACCATCAAGGCCCTGTGCAATGGCTCAGGCGGGGCGATCGCCGCCGCAGGCACGACGAGCCTGCCCGAGCAACTCGGCGGAGTGCGCAACTGGGACTACCGCTTCTGCTGGCCGCGCGACGCCGCCATGGCCGCCACCGCCCTGCTGCGCCTAGGCAACACCGGGCACGCCATGAAGCTCGTCGAGTGGCTCACGAGCATCGTCGATCGCCTGGAATCTCCCGACCGCCTGCGCCCCATCTACGCCGTGCGCGGCGAGGAACTCGGCTCTGAGGCCGAGATCGGTTCACTCGACGGGTACGCGGGCAGCCGCCCCGTCCGTATCGGCAACGCCGCCGCCCAACAGGTCCAACTCGACGTCTTCGGCCCCATCGTCCACATGGTGGCGAGCCTGATCGAGTCGGGCGTGGCCGTGTCGCCCGACGCGTGGCGGCTGGTGCGGGCGATGGTGCAGGCCGTTGAAACCCGCTGGGAAGAGCCCGACCACGGCATCTGGGAGATTAGAGGTCCCCGCCGCCATCACGTCCACTCCAAGGTCATGTGCTGGCACGCGGTGGACCGCGCATTGGTGGTCCACGATGCGGTGCTCGGCAAGGACCACGCCCAATGGCGAGCACTGCGCGACCGCATCGCGGCAGACGTTGTGGAAAAGGGCTGGAATGAGTCGGTTCGCGCCTTCACGATCGCCTATGGGTCCGCCGACCTTGACGCCGCTGCGCTGACGATCGGGCTTACCGGCCTTATTCTCCACAGCGACCCGCGTTGGGCCGCCACGGTCGAGGCGGTCGAGAAGCACCTGCGCCAGGGCGCGACCGTCTATCGCTATCGCGGCGACGACGGGCTGCCGGGCACCGAGGGCGGGTTTGTGATCTGCGCCTGCTGGCTAGTCGAAGCGATGGTCACAGTGGGCCGCGTGGACGACGCCCGCCGCCTGTTCGACGGCATTCTCGCGCAGGCCGGGCCCACGGGCTTGCTGGCCGAACAGTGGGATCCAGCCCACGCCCTCGCGCTGGGCAACTTTCCGCAGACCTACTCGCACCTGGGCCTCATCAATGCAGCGCTCGCGCTCGCCGCAGCACGCGAGTAGCGCCGCCCACCGGCCCCGCTCGCTGCGACTCACGCCGCCACCGTCGCCGTCGTGATCTCTGACCACGGGCCTTTGTCGCCGCGTGTGTTGACCCAGCGGGCCATGGAGACGGCGGATTTGCCGCCTTCGCCCGCCTTGAACTCGGCGCGGAAGCTCGGCTTGGTGGTCATGGTCAGGAACGTGAGCGCGGCGGGGTCGGTCGGCGCGGGTTGGTCGGCGTCCACCAACTTCACCCACACCTCGGCCCCGAGCACGCCCGCGGGCCGGGCGCGGCGGGTCGGCTTGGACTCATCCACCAGCCGCAGTTGGTGCGTGAGCCGCTGCCCGCTCTCGACCAGCGCCAGCGGGCGCGACGACGGCGCGGGCGCTGGCGTCGGCGAAGTGTCCCGCACCGTGATCCCCATCTCGGCTCGGTCGGCGTTGGTCGTCTTGGGGTAGCCCTGCACGAAGTTGGTCACGGGCCGGACTTCCTTCTCCAGCGCCACGCGGGCCGCATCCTTCGCCTGCCGCGCCCCCTCGGCACGCTGCTGGGCCGCGATATGGGTTGGGTAGGCCTTCTGCCACGCCGTGGCCGCGTTCAGCAGCGGCTCCAGGTCGCTCGCTTCCAGCCCCTGATCCCCCCACCACGCCTTGATCGCCCCGCAATACTGCGACACCCACGCGTCAAAGTTCCCGTCGGGCCTCGGGATGTAGTTTTTGCTCGCGCGGGGCATGTGCTCGGCTCCGGGGTAACCCGCGATCGTCGCGGGGCGGCTCGGCTCCCGGGCCGGGCGGCGCGCCGCCTCCCTCCGGAAGACCTGGACCACTCTCCCATCGGCCCGGAGCGTGCTCCGGTTCAGTCAAAGCACGCTCCCCTTGTCTTGGAGCGTGCTCCCCTTGGCTTGGGGCACGCTCCGGGCGGCGCGGAAAAATCCCCCGCTGCTTCGGAGCGTGCTCCGGGCGGGCTGGAGTGGTGTCCGGGTGAGTTGGAGGGCGGGAGGGAAAACGCCGAGATGCCCGCCGACGCGTGCGGCGCACGCGCGGCCCGCGGGCTCACGCCGCGAAGGGCCGTACTTCGATCTCGGCGCCGCTCTTGGCGGCCGCCTCGGCCTGGGCGAGCAGGCTCGCGGTGGTCTTTTCATCCACAAACTGCTCGCCGCAGTTCTCGCACACTCGCGCGGGCACGTTCTTGAAGATCACGGTGACCGGGCCGCGGTCGAGCGTGACGGTGATGTGACGCTCGATCTGGCGGCCGTGCTTGCAGACGGGGCATTTCATGAGTCTTTGCGCCGGCGAAAGCCGTCCTCCCAGAGTTTGGAATCGGGCTCGTAGACGGTCACGACGTACGTCGTCCCGGTGGTGTGATCGAACGAACTGACGACGTGCAGTGGCAGTTTGCCTGCGCCTAACTCTATCCATCCAAGGGTGAGCATCGCGGGATGGGGTGAATCATCGGGATACTGCTCGATCACTTCGCCGTTTTCGATGACGTCTCGAACCTCCACCTCCGAGATTCCGCGCCTGAACATCTGCTGCACGGCGTGGACCCGGAAGATCAACATAGTGGGCTCGCTCATTCACGGCGCCCACACGTTCGCCGTGCTGGTGCCGGTGGGCCTGGGGGTGGACGTTCCGTGCTGGCCGTTGGTCCCCGGCGCGGGGATGAGCGTGGTCGCCGTCTCCGCCTTGATCACCTCCACCGGGTGGACCTCTTTCGGAAACGCCGCGGCACTTGCGGGGGGCACCGTCACACCATTCAGGTGCATCTTGCCGCTGCTGAGACCCGGGAAGTGCTGCCCCTGCCAACTGGCCGGGTACTTCGCGTCGTCCATGTTGATCGCCGCCTTCGTGGGAAAGAGCGGCCTGAATGTGTCGCACATCACCGCGAGTTCGGCGGTGTGGGTGGCCGCCAGGCTCGCCTCGATCGTCCCGGGGTGCGGTCCGTGCGGGATCCCCTGCGGGTGGGCGGTCAGGCTGCCGACCTCAACCCCCTTGCGGCTGCCGAAGTTGCCCTCGACGTAATACAACACCTCGTCGCTGTCCAGGTTGCTGTGGTTGTACGGCACCTTGATGCTCTGGGGGTGGTAGTCGAGCATGCGCGGGGCGAAGGTGCAGATGACGAAGTTGTGCGCCTCGAAGGTCTGGTGGATCGGGGGCGGCATGTGCAGCTTGCCGGTGATCGGGCTGAAGTCATCCGCGTTGAAGACAAACGGGTAGTAACAGCCGTCCCACCCCACCACGTCCAGCGGGTGATACTGGTACATGTACTCGTGGACAAGATCGCGGGCTTTGATTCGGACCAGGTGGTCGCCCGCCACGTCCCACGTCATCGGTTGCTCGGGCAAACGCAGGTCGCGCTCGCAGAAGGGGGCGTGCTCCAGATACTGCCCGTGCTCCTTGCTCACATAGCGGCTCGGCGGGCCGATGTGGCTGCCGTTGGTCGTCTCGATGAGCAGGTAGCGACCAAAGGGCGTGTTCTCAATCGCCGGGCCCCCGTCGGCGGACTTGCCGTCGGGGCCGTTCTCGCGCTTGTTCCAGATGATGGTATAGATCACACCCTTGGGGATGACCAGGTAGTCCTTGGGCCCGAACTTCAGCGTGCCCAGCATGGTGTGGCACACGCCAGAGCCGTAGTGAATGAAAATGCACTCGTCGCCCTGCGCGTTCTTGTAGTGATAGTTCAACTGCTCGGCGGGGTTGCACACCGCCATCTCGCAGTCGCTGTTGCCGAACAGCACCACCCGCCCGGTGATGAAGTCCCCCTTGGGGGCCATGCGCTGGCCCCCCGTCATGACGTGGCGCATCCGCATGATGTCCTGCTCGACGTATTCGGCCTTCGTCGAATAGACGCTCTTCCAGCCGTAGACCTGCGTCGGCGGGTGGATGTGGTACATCGTGCTGCTGGGGCCCGAAAAGCCCTCGGTGCCGAAGAGCTCTTCGCTGTACAGGCAGCCGTCGGGGCGGCGGAACTGCACGTGGCGCTTGCGGGGCAATAGGCCGAGCTTGGTGTAATACGGCATCTTCGTTCTCCGTGGCCGGCTGCGGGCGGGGTTCCCCGGCTTTCAAAATCATAGCGGCAAATCGACCTCGGCCATCTCGCCGGGCCACTCAGCCCCGCCGGGCGCTCGCCCTTACTTTGGCCCAGGAGCGCCCTCGCCACCCTCCGGGGCTTCCTCAGGAAGCGACAGGTCTTTCATCATGGCCCGAAACTGCGTCGCCACCGCGTCGGCCCCGGTGTTCGCCGCATCGACCAGCAAGACACCTTGCAGCGTCTGCTCGCCATCGATCAACGCCACCACCACCGACGCTTCGGGCGCGAAGCGATCCAGCAGCGCGTGCCCGCCCGAGGTCCACAGCAGGTCCTCCCCCAAGCCCTTCCACAGCGCTTCGAGATCGCGGATCCGGGCCGGCTGCACGTCGGCCAACTCCAGCACCGCCACCGGACGCACCATCAGCCGGGCCAGCGAGCGCTGCCCCTGCTGGCGCCGGTGGTCCAGTTCCTTCTTGACCGCGCCCAGGCCAAGCGCCGCTTTCAGCGCCACATCCCCCGCGCCTTGCTCTGGCCCCGAGGCCCGAAACAGCACCAGCGCGATGTACGTGCTCCCGCTCCCCACCTGCGTCGGGCTCGCCAGCATCTCGCGCAGCGATCCGGCCAGGTCCCACGCCGTCAACGACGGCGTCATCAACCCCAGCCCCGGCGCCCTGGCCCCCACCTGTGCGTCGGTCGGGGTGGCCCGCAGCGCCGAGATCGCCTTCACCACCGTCCGCCCCGCCGGGTCGATCCCCCACCCCGGCGCGTCGGGCGGCTCCGCGGCCTCCGTGCGGATCTCCAGCCGCGTGCCGTCCGACCCCAGCGCCGCCATCAACCGCAGCAGCCGGCCCGAGACGGAATCAATCACCAACTCCACCGGGCCCAGCCGGCTCGTCCCCTGCAGCACCGTCTCCTGCTCGGCCCCGCGCCGGTCCGCCCGGAGGAATGTCACCTCGCCCAGCGGATCGATCCGCAGCGTGCCCGCGGCACCAGAGTCCGGCGCCAACGCCCAGCCCAACTGCGGCAGCGGGAGCGAAGGGATCACCTTCCCCAGCGTCTCAGGCGACGCCGGCCCGGACAGAACCGTCTCGAAGATCAACAGCTTGTTCTGAAGGTTGATCGCTCGCAGTTGGTCGCCGATCGCCTCGACCTGAAGCTGCACGCCCAGCTTGAGCACCACCCGGGGCGGGTGAATCAGCGAACCATCCCCGCGATCCACTAGCAGCGACAGCCGGCTCGTGCGCGGGCTGCCTTGCAAGGGCCGAAGCGTCACGGCCTGGCGCTCAGTAATGGCCCGCAGCGCATACGCGGCTCGCAGCGATTCGAGCGCGAGCACGACCTCCGAGTCCGGCTCGCGGGCCTCGCTCGGAGCGAGCATCGCGCCCGGCTCGGGCTGGGCCAGCGCGTTCGGCATCGCCCCTACGCCCCCCACGCCCGCCAAGGTCGCCAAGGAGAGACTCACGCCGCGAAACTGCCAAAGCCGCCACACCATGAGCGATGGTATGGATGGTTCCAGCCACCAGCGCCACAAAGCCCACCCCCCGCAG
Source organism: Phycisphaerales bacterium (assembly GCA_021732675.1). Classification (GTDB taxonomy): domain Bacteria; phylum Planctomycetota; class Phycisphaerae; order Phycisphaerales; family UBA1924; genus RI-211. The sequence continues at coordinate 11,569 of JAKFUN010000101.1, read as the reverse complement.
ACTCCGCCGGGCGAAGCTTCAACCAGGGCCTAGGGCTGCCAGCAACTCGCGCACCACTCCGCGCCCTGGCACCATCAACCCCGGCGCGATCTCCGCCAAGGGCTCGAGCACAAAGCGTCGTTCGTGCAACCTCGGGTGCGGGATGGTCAGCTCCGGCTCTGTGCTCACCAAGTCGCCGTGGGTGAGTAGATCCAGATCCAGCGTGCGGGGCCCCCACCGCCGCTCGATGACGCGGCTGCGCCCTTGGGCCCGCTCGATGGCGTGCAAGGCTTCCAATAGCTCGCGGGCCGAGCACGACGTACGCAGCACCGCCGCCCCGTTCAGAAAGGGCCCTTGGCTGACGTCCCCCACGGGCGCCGTCTCGATGAACGTGGAGACCGCCTCTACCGTGGTGCCCGGAACCTCCCGCAGCCCCGCGACCGCCGCGTTCAGGAATCCGCGGCGATCGCCCAAGTTGCTTCCCAGCGCCACCGCCGCCAGCACCGAGTTTGAGCGGAGCAACCCCACGCTCTCACAATAGACGCCCGCCAACGAAAAACCCCACGCCTTGGCGTGGGGTGGTGTTCATCTCGTTGACGTTTCACGCCGGGACTTGCCCCGACTACTCCACCGGCTCGAGCTCGCGCATCCGGTACTGCATCTGCGCCTTGAGCCTCGCCAGGATCGAGCTGTGCATCTGGCTCACGCGGCTCTCCGAGAGATCCAGCGTCGAGCCGATCTCCTTCATCGTCATGCCCTCGTAGTAGTAGAGCACCACGATCAATCGCTCCGCACGGCTCAAGCCCTTGGTAATCAGTTCCTTCATGTCGCGACGCTGCATGTCCGACAGCGGGTTGCTCTGCGTCTCGTCCCGAATCACGTCGATCTCGCGAACTTCGCGCCCGCCGTCGCTGGCGAAGGTTCGCTGCGAGAGGCTGCGCGTGCTCTTGGCTTCGCTATCGCGTTTGAGCTTCTGAAACTCCTCTGGGTCCACCCGCAGCATGTCCGCAACCTGGTCGTCGGTGGCGGGCTGGCCGGTGGCCTTCTCAATCTGCTGCCGGGCCTGATCCACCTTGCTGGTGCGATGGCGAACCAGCCGGGGCACCCAGTCCATCGAGCGAAGCTCGTCCAGAATCGCCCCGCGAATGCGCGGCGCGCAGTAGGTTTCAAACTTGACCTTGCGTTCCAGGTCAAACGCGTCGATCGCGTCCATCAACCCAAAGACCCCGGCAGACATGAGGTCCTCGATGTCCACCTCGTCGGGCAGGCGGGTGTGGATCCGCTCCGCGTTGTAACGCACGAGCGGGAGGAACTTCTCCATGAGATAGTTGCGGGTCGGCTCATCCTTGACCTTCGCATACTTCTCCCAGATCTCGTTGATGGGCGTGCTATCGAGAGGGGAGGGAAGCCGGCTCGGCTCTGCATGCCTCGCCGAGTATCGCCCACCAGAACGCATCCCCGACCGCGCGGATTTCATCATGGCCATCTGGTCCGCTCCTTGAACCATTCACCCTGATCGCTCAGGGCCTTGCCGAAACGTCCCGAGAAGACGTTGCAAGGGTTTTAAACCGTCGACCTGCGTCATCCATGACCGGCGACGTGAGAAGTATGACTTGCACCAACGCTGCCCGCAAGTCCTCCGCGAAAAAAAATCAAACTTTTTTTTCCTCTTCCACAACCATGACCACTTCCGGCTCCGACATCCCTTGCTTTTGGGAGGCCGAGACCGGAACCGGGTTCTGCAACTTGTACTTGGCGACGTGCGCCTCCACAACATGTGCCAAGGCCGCGCCCAATGGCACGCCAATAAAAAAGCCAACCACAAGGCTGGCCAGCGCACGCGACAGGGTCACTTCCAACGGGTTATCCACCGCCATTCCACTGACGATGGCCACCACGAAGGCCGTGAGCCCCAGAATCACACCGATATGTCTGCTCTCTACACTCACGTGACGGTTCGTCCTCGTGAAAATCCCTCAATCTCGACGCGCCGGTACCATCGGCGCGCTCAATGCGCGACTTCGACGAACCGTCAAGAAATTCTCAAGATCGACCCGGCCAACTCCCCTTGCCCGGGGATTACCGCGATCCGCCCAGCCACGACCAGAAACTTCCCCGGGCTTTTCCGAGGTTCCCGGCGGCCTTGAGCCCCAGCGTCTTGATCACTTGCTCAGCAATTCGTTCGATGTCTCGAGAAGCCTTCGCACGCGGCGTGCCAATCGACATCGGAACCCGAGCCCGCACCGCATCCTGCGCGGCAATATCTCGACGCACTACCCCAAAGAGGGGAATATCAAACCCAAGAAACTTGCGACACGTGGCGCTCATGCGCCCGTGAACCTCAAAGCCTTCATCTTCGTTGTCAGCCATGTTGACAACCAAGGCAAACTTTGGGGGCGTGCTGCCACGCGAGACACACTTGATCATCGCGTAGGCATCCGCAATGGAAGTTGGCTCGGGTGAGACCACCACCAATGCCAGGTCCGCGGCCCCCACAAAAGACGTAACCTGATCGCTCAATCCAGCCCCGGTGTCCACCAGCACCACATCGCTGAATGACTCGAGGTCGATCAGCCCGCTCACCAGGGCCGCACGCTGCGGCTGCGAGAGATTGGCCATCCGCGCCAGCCCCGCCGAACCCGGGACCAACTTGAACCCTCCCGGAGCGTCAACCGCGATTTGTGCAAGCGACCGAGTAATTTGCCCATCCGTCCTGGCGGGGTCGATCGCGGCGTCCAGCCGATTGGTCGGGCTCATCCCGCAGAGCAAATCCGCATTGGCCAGCCCCAGGTCCGCGTCCAGCAGACTCACCCGCCGCCCCAAGCGCGACATGGCAATCGACAAATTCACGCTCAGACTCGTCTTGCCGACCCCGCCCTTGCCCGAAGTAACCGCGATCAGCGGCACGGTGCGGGCCGGAGCCTCTGGGGGCGTGCGCACTGGTGGAGCCGCCGTCTCCTCACGCCCGAACCGGGGGGTGGCACGCTCGGCGTATGTAACCATGGCAACGCCGGGGCCATACACGGACTGCACCATGGCCCGAAGACGCGAAGCCTGATCGGCACGGGCCTGATCTTGGCGAGATTCGGTAGCGACTGAGTCCATGCGATCAACCCCTCGATGCCCAAGTTCCTTCTCGGGAAGGAACTCATGAATCAGATAATTGTCCCCACACACAACCCCGGGGGCGACCCCCACGACAGGGTATCGATAGTCCGAGCAGGTTGCGAGTAAGTTTCCCCTAAACGCTGTCAGGTGACGGCGGCCTCCGCGACTGGACGGACCGTCTCGAGGACCGACTCCAGGGAACCCCCCAGAATCAGTCGCGCGAATCGATCGGGGTTCGCCAGTTCGATGTGATCCGGAACCTCTTGTCCGGTGGTCACATAGCTCAGAGGCAAGCCGGTGGCCTTGACCACGTTGACCAGTCGTCCGAAGTCCAGTGCTTCGTCGAGTTTGCTCACGATCAGGCGATCTGGGCTGAGGGCCCCGAATTTTTCCGCCGCCCGAATCATGACCTGCTGATCTGCCCCCGCCGACAAGACCAAGTGAGTTTCGTCGGGGGCAGCGGCTTGGACAAAGGTCGCGAGCTCGTCAAGCTTGCCCGAATCGCGCGGGCTTCGACCGGCGGTGTCCATCAAGATCACGTCGCAGTCTGCGAGCTGCTGGCACGCCTGCGCCGTTTCGCGTGCCGAGAGGGCCACGACCAGAGGGACGCCGATGATCTGGGCGTAGGTACGGAGCTGATCGACGGCACCGATTCGGTAGGTGTCGGAGGTGATGAGCCCGACGCGGGCACCGTGCCGGAGCTTGTAAGCCGCGGCGAGCTTGGCGACCGTCGTCGTCTTGCCTACGCCGGTGGGCCCGACAAACGCCAGCACGAGCGCACGCCCGCGCTGCTCGCGGGAAGCGAGGGTGACCGCGCCGATGGCGGGGATTTGAGCCGCCAGGGCTCGCTCTATTCCGCGATTGACGAGCCCGATCTCTTCGAGCTCGCCCGCGTGCAGTTCATCGCGAACCTTGCCCACAATCTCGTCGGCCAATGCGGCATCAACACCCGCTTCGGTCAAGCGCAGGTGGGCGTCGAAGAGCGGCTCGCTCATTCCGATGGTGGCGTCGCTGCCCCCGCCACGCCGCGCGGCGGAGAGCACATGCCCCACCAAGCGCTTGATGGTGGCCATTTCGCCCGCCAGCGCCGCCAAGGCATCCGGGTTGACCGGGGCGGGCGCGACTCGCGTCGTGGGGAGGCTCTTGGTCGCCGGGGCCCGAAGCGTTTGCACCGGATGGGGGGAGAGGGATTGAGCCGGCTGCGGGGCATGAGCGCGGGGCGAGACCGAAGCCACTGAATCGGCCACGGCTTCGCCAGTGCGGGCGCGGGGCTCTTGCCTGGGAGAAGCGGCGGCGGGGATGGATGTCTGTGCGGGCTTGAGCTCGAAGCGCTCGAAGCTGGCGGGGACGAACGCGGCGCGATCTGCGGTAGCGGGGCGCCCGACGGGAGCAGGCCGCTCGGGCGAAGTAGAACTCTCTCGCTCCCGGCGAGGAGAGCGAGCGGGGGGCTGGTCACTGGCGGTAATCTCGACAACTTGTCGGCCACCGACGCCCATGACCCCACCGACCTTGTACACGCGGGTGTGGAGAATTACTGCTTCTTTGCCGAGGTCTTTTTTGACTTCGGCCAGAGCGAGGGCCATGGTGGGCGCGTTGTAAGTTTTGAGGTTCATAGGTCGCCATCCTGGCTGTTGAGGCCCGCATCCTGCGGGCGCTGGAGTCGGGCGGAGTGTATCAAGTCGGAGGGTGGACTGCCACCCCCGCGGATTGTGGAATAGTGCGAAACTGCAAACCAGGCAGAGGATCTCAGAGGCGAGGGTGAGCGGGAGAACTGGCGGACCGGAGACAGGCAAAGGCTGGCGCCAGAAGATGGGGTGGGGCAAGGATCAGGCGGCGTTGGCAGGCTGGCGGGATTCGTCGGGGGGCATGACAAGGGCAACGGACTCGACCTCGACCCCGCCAGCGATTTCGTTGTAACCCAGAACGGCCACCCCCGGGATTTTGGGCTCGATGAGCTGGCGAACCACGGCCCGGACCTGGGGCGAGGCGATGACGACGGGGGGTTGCCCGCTGGCGACGATTTGTTGGAGGGCCCGGGCGATCTGCTCGGTGATCTTTGCCCCAAGCCGGGCCGGGATGCTGACGGCCGTCCCCGCCGGGCCGCGATCGATGTAGGCGTTAATCTGGTCTTCCAGCGCCGGGTCGAGGGTGACGCAGGTGAGCTTCATGCTTCCATCCGGGGTCTTGGTGGCGTATTGATGGCAGATGGATCGCTTGAGGGCGTTGCGGACGTACTCGGTGAGCACATCTAGGTCTTTGGTCTTGCCCCCCCAATCCGCCAGCGTCTCCACGATGGTCTCCAGATCGCGGATGGGCACGCGCTCACGCAGCAGGTTCTGGAGCACCTTTTGCAGGTCCAGGGGCTTGACCACAGCGGGGATCGATTCCTCCACCAGCTTGGGCGCGGACTGCTTGAGCTGCTCGATCAGGTTGCTCACCTCATCGCGGGTCAGCAGCTCCTCGGCGTGCTTGCGGACCAGCTCGGTGATGTGGGTTGCCAGCACGCTGGTGGGGTCTACGACGGTGTAGTTGAGCGTCTCGGCGCGGGTGCGCAGCGCGGGGTCGATCCAGAAGGCTTCCAGGCCAAAGGCCGGCTCGCGGGTGCGATCCCCTTCGATGGGTCCGCTGACGAGTCCGGAGTCCATCGCCAGCACCTTGCCCGGGCGGGTGTGCCCGGCCGCGATCGGGTTGCCTCGGATCTTCACGCGATAGTCGTTGGCGGGGAGCTGAATGTTGTCGCGAATCCGCACGGGGGGCATCACCAACCCCAGCTCCACGGCCAACTGGCGCCGGATCGCGGTGATGCGCTCCAGTAAATCGCCCCCCTGCACGGTGTCCACCAACTGCACCAGGCCATACCCCACTTCGAGTTCCAGCGTGTCAACCTTGAGCAGGGTCTCCACCGGCGGGGCCTCGACGGGCTTGGGGGCTTTGGCGGCGGTGGCGTCGGCAGTTTCTTTCTCGGTCGTCTTGGTCCCAGCGCGGCTGAGGGCAAATCCCAGCCCCCCCAGCGTGGCACCGGTCAGCACCAACGGGATCGTGGGCAGAGGGGTCAGCGCGAGCAGGAACATGAACCCCGCCGTGAGCATCAAGCCCTTGGGCTGACTCACTACCTGGTCGGTCAGCTCGTTACCCAACTGCTCCTTGCTGCCCGAGCGGGTCACGATCAGGGCGGAGGCGATGGCGATGACAAAGCTGGGGATCTGCGACGTCAGCCCGTCGCCGATGGTGAGCTTGGTGAAGACCTCGGCGGTCTTGCCGGCTTCCCAGCCACGCCCGATGATCCCCACGGCGAACCCGCCGATGACGTTGATCACGGTGATGATGATGCCGGCGATGGCGTCGCCCCGCACGAACTTGCTGGCACCGTCCATAGCGCCGAAGAAGTCGGCCTCCTTCGACACCTTCTCGCGCCGGCGGCGGGCCTCGGCCTCGTCGATGGTGCCGGCGTTCAAGTCCGCGTCGATGGCCAACTGCTTGCCGGGCAGCGCATCCAACGTAAAGCGGGCGGCGACTTCGCTGATGCGCGTGGCGCCCTTGGTGATCACCATGAACTGCACGATGACCATGATCAGGAAGATCACGATGCCCACAAAGAGCGAGTTGCCCGCCACGAACTGCCCGAAGGCCATGATGACATGCCCGGCGACCGCGGCCGCCTCCTCGGGGGTGTTCGCGTCGGCGCTCAGCACCAGCCGTGTACTCGCGATGTTGAGCACCAGGCGAAAGAGCGTGGTCGCCAGCAGGAGCGACGGAAAAACACTGAACTCCAACGGGTGATCCATGTAGATCGTGGTCAGCAGAATCACCACCGAAAGGGCGATGTTCAGGCAGATCAGCACGTCCATCATCACCGGGGGCAGAGGCACCAGCAAGACCGACATCATCGCGACAAAGCCCATCGGGGCGATGTACCCGCGATGGGTGTGCAGCTTGGCCAGCCAAGGGGGCATGATCAGCACCCGCTTGTCGGTGGGCGCAGAGCTGGGGCGCGGCGCGGGCTTGGCGCCCTTGGAGCCAGCGTTCGCAGGGGCCTTGGCCATTCAGGCGGGCTCCTTCACGAGCGGGGAACATGGCTGAGGAGAGGACGGACTCAAGCCGCGGCCTCCTCGTTCAGGCGATAGACGTACGCCAGCACTTCGGCGATGGCCTGATAGAACTCCGGCGGCACCTCAGCCCCCACCTCGACGCTTGCGTACAGCCCGCGGGCCAGGGGCGGGCGCTCCACCATGGGAACGCTGTTCTTCAGCGCCAACTGCCGGATTCGCATTGCGAGAAAGTCAGCGCCTTTGGCGACCACCCTGGGGGCGGCCATGGTCTTGGCGTCGTATTTGATTGCCACCGAAAAGTGCGTGGGGTTGGTCACCACCACGTCCGCCTGGGGCACCGCCTGGCCGATCCGCTGCATCGCAATGTCCCGGGCGAACTTGAACCGCCGGGCCTTGAGCTTTGGGTCCCCGTCCATGCTCTTGCGCTCGTCCTGCACCTCTTGCTTGGTCATGCGCAGGTCCTGGTTGAGTTGCCAACGCTGGTACAGCCAGTCTGCCAGCCCAATGATGAGCATGATCGCCAATAGCCACTTGGTGAGCAGCAGGGTCATGTCGCCCAGAAGGGACAAAGCCGCCCATAGACCCAGACGCGGCAGAGCGGCCACTTGCTCGAGCAGCCCGTGCAGCAGCGACCAACTAACGGCGAGGACGACCACGAGCTTTCCGGTGTTGACAATCGTCTTGACCATCTGGCGGCGCCCAAACAGTCGCCCGAATCCGGCGATGGGGTTGATCTTGTTGAGGTCGGGCATGAGCCCGTGAGTGGTGAAGAGCAGGCCCACCTGCATGAGGTGGGCCGCGACGCCGACGGCAAAGACCAGCGCGAGGACCGGGGCGCACGCCAATGCTGCCCGGGCCGCGGTGCTGACCAGCAGTTGATCGAGGTCGTCGAGCCGGAGGGCGCTGCCGGCATCACCGAGCACTCGCTGCATGATGTCGCCCATTGCTTTGACGAGGGCCGCCCCGAAGACGATGACGAGAATGCAGACACCGATGAGATCGATCGCAGCGGTCAGGTCGGGGCTCTGCGCGACCTGACCCCGCTGGCGGGCTTCGCTCATCCGTCGCGAGGTTGGTGCCTCAGTGCGTTCGCCGACGTCCTCAGCCATGGGCTTCTCCTTGCGGGAGCCCGCTCAGCCAGCGAAGAGTTTGGCTCAGCACCCGCACGATCTCATCCCCGGTGGCTTCGTACAGGGCCGTGGTGGCGAAGACGAGAATGCCGAGCCCGGCGAGGATCTTGAATGTGAATCCGACGCTCATGATGTTGAGCTGGGGCATGGTCTTGCCGACGATCCCGAGCACGATCATGAGCAGAAAGCTGATGGCCACAACGGGAAGCGAGACCCGCAGGGCCAGCTCCATCCCGCTGGTGAGGGTGCGGATGAAGAGTTCCATCGGGGCCTGGTTCATGCCGAACGCGCCGATGGGGAGGGTGTGAAAGCTCTTGAGGATCCCCCCGAAGAGTTGGTCCACTCCCCCGACCGCCGCGAAGACCCCCGCGGCGATGTAGAAGAGCAACTGCCCGAGCACTTCGCTGTCGGCGTTGGATTCGGGGTTATAGACCTGGGCGAGCCCGAAGCCCATGGATTGGCCCATGATGACGCCAGACATTTCGATGCTCAGGAGCGGCAACGCCGCGATCGCGCCGATGCACAGCCCGATGAGGGCTTCGCTGGCGATGAGCGGGACCAGATCCATGAGGGTGATGACTTCGGGGGGATTCAGTCCGCTCGCCACCAGCGGGTAGGCGCTGGCCGCCATCATCGCGGTGAGCAGAGCCTTGTATCGCCCGGGGATGAGCGCAGAGGAGATCGTGGGCGCGAGCAAAAACAACCCTGCGAGGCGAAACATCACCAAGGTGAAGGGCACCACATGGGCCAGCAGGGGTTTGAGGTCGCTCTCGATCGCCACCCGGGCTACTCCTAAACCAACCGGAAGAGCTCTGCGGAATACTCGATCAGTCGCTGCGCGATCCACGGAATGAGCACAGCCGCGGCCAGCAGCATGACCACGATTTTGGGAACAAACGACAGGTTCTGATCCTGAATGGAGGTGATGGTCTGCACCAGGCTGATGGCCAGGCCGATGATGAGCCCCGCGCCCAAGATCGGGGCGGAGATTTTGAGCGACATGATCAGCGCCTCGCGCACCAACTCCAGACTTGTCACGTCATAGTGCATCCGCCCGCTCCTTTGGCTACGCCGCCAGCCCCAGCCACGCCAGCGCCCCCTCGCCGGGATTGAACGACACCTGGGGCGAATGCCGCACAAACCCACGCATCAGCCCCCCCACCACCAGCACCCACCCGTCGACCAGCACGAACAGCAGCAACTTGAAGGGGAGGCTGATGAGCACCGGGGGCAACTGGATCATGCTCATCGCGATCAGCATGGTGCTGATGACGACGTCGATCACGAGAAAGGGCAGGTAGATCTTGAAACCGAGCAGAAATGCGACCTTGAGCTCGCTGAGCATGTACGCCGGCACCAGCGTGACGGTGTCCACATCCGCGCGGGTCAGCTTCTCGGGCTCGCTCACGTCCACGCCCCGGTACTCGAGCATCATGTACAGCCCGGACCAGTTGCCGGTGGCTTCGAGCTGATCGAACATGAAGTCGCGCATCGGCTGCTTGGCCCGATCCCACAACTGGTCGTAGCTGCTGAACTCCCCAGCCCGGTACGGCGCGATCGCCTCAGTGTTCACTCGCGATAGCGTCGGGCTCATCACCATCAGCGTCATGAACAGCGCCAGCGCCGTGATGACCTGCGGCGGGGGGACGCTGCTGGTGCCCAGCGCTTGCCTCAGCAAGCCCAGCACGATGAGCATCCGCATGAAACACGTCGTCATCAGCATCAACGACGGCGCCAGCGAGATGACCGTCAACACCACCATGATGTTGATGGCCGTGGAGAGCCCGGTCTTCTCATCCCCCTGCGACGCCCCCGGCAACGCCTTGCCCGCCTGGGCGATGATCCGGATCGGATTCAGCGCATCGGAGTTGTCCTGCGCGCCGAGTGTTCGCAGCGCCGCAGCGGGCGAATCGGGCTGAACAACCGTCACGCCGGGCACTTCGGGCCCAAGCACCCGAGGGGTTTGCGCGCTGGCAACGCCCGCCCCAGCCAGCAAGACGCTGAGCAGAATGGCCCTGGAGCGACGCATCAAGCCCGCACCTCCAGCCGCGGCCCTGCGCCCCGGACCGGCGCCCTTGTCGTCGGGCTGCCCGCAGCCACCACCTTCATGGCTTTGGAGGCGTGCTCTTCCTCGCGCTGCATCAACCGGGCAAACTGCTTGGCGATCGACTCGCCGGCTTCGTCACGGGTCTTGAGAAGAATCGACGCGACCTCGTCTGGGTCGGTGATCTCGCACAGGGTGGACATTCCGGCCGAGCCCATCGACACCAGCAGCACGCGGCGATCCAGCTTCAGCAGCACCAGGGTCGCCCCCCGCCCCAGCGGAAAGCGGCCCAACACCTCGATCACTCCGGAGGGAGATCGCCCGCCGGGTCCGACTGCCGCCAGCAGCCCGCCGCTCCGCTTCGCGACTTTGCGGACGACCACGCCGACCAGGACGATCGCACCCACCACCATCGCTAATGCAATCGCAACCTGGAGCGAGTTGCCCGCGATCGAGGTGGGCGTGCGGCTCGCCTCGGAGACTGCGGACGCCTTGGCGGGCACTCCCAGAGGCGTCCGCTCCAGGGCCGGCAGTTGCGGGGCCGGCAGTTGCGGGGCCGATACCGACGAGGCCGGCACAGAAGCTCCCGTCGCAGCCGGTACGTTGACCGGCTCGCCGGCCCTCGCCGGCGAGGCGCACAGCATGAGACTGGCGGCCATGGCCGCCGGGGTGAGGCGTGAGATGTACCGCTTTCGTTCTCGCACGCTTGTTCGCCATCCTGGCTCTTGGCCCGGCCAGTCTCCGACTGGCCCCACCGACTCCGACATCACGCTCACGCGGTCTTCGCCGGCTCGACGGCCGGGCTCAAAATCTCATTGATGCGCACGCAAAAGTTGTCATTGAGTACCAGCACCTCGCCCCGCGCCACATGCCGGTCATTCACATAGACGTCCACCGGATCGCCCGCCAACTTGTCCAGCTCGACGACCGCCCCTTCGGTGAGCTTGAGAACATCCTCGATCAGCATGCGAGTGCGCCCGAGCTCGATTTTGACGTTGAGATTCACGTCCGAGAGGAGGTCGATCGCCTTGGGAACGACAACCTCGGGCTCGCGGGCAAAGACCGGAAGCATCACGGGCTTGGCCGCGGGCGGCGCGGGCTTCGCGGGAGCCGCTGGCTGGGGCTCGTCGTCCATCCCGGAAGTGAGATCGCTCAAGTCGCCCAGACCGGCGACGGCGCTCTTGGCCGCGGCCAGTGCCTCTTCCGCCAGCTTCTCAGCCGCGGTCTTGGCCGGCGGCGTTGGGGGCGTGGGCGCAGGC
>JAKFUN010000046.1 GCA_021732675.1 Phycisphaerales bacterium | reverse complement strand
GTGGTGGGGTTGACGAGGTCGGGCGGGCGGGTCGTGTCAGCGGGTTGGTCAGTGGGCATCGGGTCTCTCGAGCGGCGGGCACCGGGCTTCGAGCGAGGCGATCAGGGGGCGCATGATCGACGCGAAGAGTTCCACGCCCAGGTCGAGGTCCTTGCGACGCACGGGACCGGTCCGCATTTCCTGGTGGACAAGCCAGAAGTCGGCGACGAGCCAGCAAGCGTCGGCGAGGCGGTCGAGCCCGGTCGGGGCTGGCGGGGCGTACCCGAGGCAATGAAAGTAGCTCTTCAGGAGCGAGAGCATGTCGTCGCGACCGCGTTGGTTGGCGAGTTTCCAACGCCGGGTGAGGCGACGATCGTTCTGCCTCAGGGTGATCTGTTCACGATAGAAGAATCTGAACTCCCACACAATGGCAAAGTGCTCGGCCATGAGCGAGCGAAGGTCTGCCCACGTCACTCGCGAGGGGTCTGGAACATTCAGCCGCGTCCTCCAAGCTTCGTCGAGCTGATCAAAGAGCGCCAAGATCATCTCTTCTTTGCTGCGAAAGTGGTAGTAGAGGTTCCCGACGCTGATGTCGGCTTCCTGGGCGATGTGGTTGGTTGTGACGGCGTGGCTGCCCCGTTCGTTGAAGAGCTTTCGAGCGAAGGCTAGGCTATCTGTCCGCCTTGACATCAGCCCATAGAGTAAATACTCTAAAAGACTATGTCAACTCCGCCACCACAGATTCCCGCGCCCCAGACTTCGCGAGAGGCGGGGCCGACGCTTGAGGCCGGGGCGGAGGCGATGGCCCAGCTCCAGCGATATCTTCTGCCCGCCAGCGTGCCCACGGTGCCGGGGTATGAGTTTGCCGTGTACTACCGCCCCTGCGAGGCAGCCGGGGGTGACTTTTACGGCTTTCAACCCTTCGCCGATGGGCGAATGGGGTTTGTGGTTGCGGACGTCGCGGGGCATGGGGCGGTGGCGGCGGTGATGATGGCTGCCCTCCGCAGCGCACTGGCGGCGTTCCGGGTGTTTGGTCGGCTTCGCGAGTCGGCGCCGCAGGACGTGAACGCGATCGTCAACGAGATCGCGGTTCCGGGGATGTTCATCACCGCGTTCTTTGTTTCGCTGGATCCTGCTGCGCAGGTGTTCTACAGCGGCAACTGTGGTCACCCTCCCGCGATCATCCGACGCGCTGGCGGCGAGCTCGAAATGGTGAACGGGGAAGGCTCGGTGCCGCTGGGGATTCTGCCCGAGATTGCCCCTCCGACGATTGCTTCAGTCTTTCATGCTGGGGATGCGCTCGTGTTGTACACCGACGGGATCACGGAGGCTCGGGCCGTGGGTGGGACAGAGTTTGGGTTGCGTGGGTTGATCGACGCGCTCGGCCCGGCCAACGACGCGACGGCACAGGGCGTGTGTGACGCGATCGTGCGGGCGCTCAGGCAGCACGAGCACGGGGCGGCCCCTCAGGATGATCAGTGCATCCTGGTGTGCAAGCAGCTTGGGTGATGGAGCTAGTGCTCGCCCGGATTGCTGGCGATCGCTCCCCCAAGGGCCCGTTCGAAGTTGATGTTTGCGAGGGTGGCTTCGCGTTCCAGGGCGACGAGTGCGCTCCGGGCCTCTAGAAGCATCTGTCGGGCATTGAGCAAGCCCGAAAGGTCGCCCTGGCCAGAGGCGAGCGACCTCTGCGAGAGTGCGAGCAGTTGTTCACTGAGCGCCAGTTCGCGCTCGCGAAACTGAGAGGCCAGACGAGTCGCGCCGGCAAGCCCCATCCAGGCCACGCGAACCTCGCGAATCGCTCGCTGGCGCACCGCTTCGTACTTCGCCAGCGACGCCCGCGCGAGTGCTCCTGCTTTGGCGATCTGGGCCTGGTTGGTGTCGAAGATCGGGATGCTCGCTTCGATCACCGGTCCGATGGTGCGTTGGCCGTCGACTTCGCGTTCAAAGTCAGCGCCGAGCCCGAAGTCCTTCAGGCGGCCCAGTTCTTCGGTGGAGAGTTCGGCGCGCTGGGCGTCGACGATAAGACTGGCCGCGGCGGTGTCCAGGCGCTGGGTGATCGCCAGCATCACCGCGTCAGCTTCATCAATCACAGGCACAGGGTCGGGCGGCGGAGGTTCTTCGACAGGCCACTCCGCGCTTTCGCCCGCAAAGCCAATCAGTTCGAGCAATCGCCGGCGTTCCTTCGCCAGTTCACGGACGATTCCGTCCTGGGCCGCCCTCGCGATGGCTTCAGCCTGAAGCGCCCGGGTGATCTCGGCCTGAGAAGCCTCGCCAGCACGGACCCTCGCCTCCGCCGCGAGCGTCGAGGCCTCCAGCACCTGAACGGACTGGCCCCCCAACTGAAGCAAGTGTTGGCCAAAGGCAAGCCGGGCGTGGGAAGCTTTCACTTCGGCCACTAGGCTGAGTGCGCGATCGGAGACGTCGAGTATGGTTTGGTTGAGGCGGGCCTCAGAGGCTGCAATGCGTCCGTCGCGCAGCCACAGGGCGGTGAAGGCCTGGACCACCTGGGCCCCAACAAACGAGCCGCCGCTGATGGGGTCAAACGGAAAGCGCAGAGTCACGCCCAATACCGGATTGGGCAAGAGCCCCGATTGCACCAGATCGGCACGCGACGCCGCGATCCGCTCAACCTCTGCCCTCAGATCGCGATTGTTGCGGAGCGCCATCTCCAGCGCCGTCTGAAGCCGGAGCGGCGCGTGACCGTCCCACAGTCCGAGCGCGGGCTCCCAGGGCTGGGTCCAGTCCGGGAGGGCCCCCGCGCGATCCGCGACCAGATGTTCCGCGCGATCAACGTCAGGCGCCGGATCGAGCGACGCGCAGCCTCCGGCAAACGTCAATCCCCCCAGGAGGGCAGCGGACCGTGCGAGGCGAGAGACCGGACCAACATGAAACGGCAGGCTCAGCATGACTGCAATCTCCGAAGTTCAAGCGGCGGTGTCGGCGCTGGCCGAAGCCGCCGCGAAGGGGCTTATTTATGGTCGTGATGATGGGTGGGGGTTTCGCCCTGTGCTTCGCCTTTGGCGACCACAAAGGTGAAGGGAACGGTGATCACCCGTTCGTGTTCCCGAGAGCCGACGTTGAACTGCCCCCAGGCCTTGTAAAGCCCGGGTTGGTTGAAGTGGGCTGCGAAGTCAACCATGGGCCCACCCGTAGCGTGTGCCTGGCCGTCCTCGTGGGGATGCGAATGCACGAACTGGGTGCCGTCTTCGCTGATCACAACCAAGTGTCCAAAGGCGCCAAGGTAAGTTGCCAGCGTGGTGACGGGTTGCCCGTCCTTAGAGATTGAGAACGAAAGCACGGTCTCGCCCCCGGTCTTGATGGGCCCAGACGCATCGAGCGCAACGGCGTATCCGTCGATGGTCTTTGAAGCCTGTGCGTCGGGCGAGAGCGGCATGAGGGGCGCGGGCTTGCCCTCGACGTTGAGCGGGACGCGGACCACCTGCTGCCCGACTTTGGGTGGGGTGAAATCGTTGTAGAGCACGAACTCCCCGCCGGCGGGAAATGTGAAGTCGAGGGTGAAGGTGCCGTCTTTCTGAAGGGTCGGGTGCTCGTGGGCGAACCATGCGAGGTCCTTCGAGACAATCAGCAGATGCAAGACCTTTTCGTGTACCGTTTCGAGTGCTGCCACGGGCGTGCCGGCGGGGTCTTTGAGGGTGAAGACGAGAGAGGCAGGCTTGCCAGCGATGAGCCTGCCGCCCGTTGCGATAACCGAAACGGAGTACGTCGCGGGAGTTTGAAGCTTCAGGTGCATGTTGCAGTCGGGGCAGTTGCCCGGCTTGCTGTAGGTCTTGTCGCCTTCACAGTGCATGGGGCAGGCGTAGGTCGCGGCGAGCGCGACGGCGACGTCTGGCGCGAGCGCGACGAGCAAGGCGTGGCGTTCCTTCATCTGGGCGTGGGCGAGAGTGGCGGCCCCAATATCGTGTTTCTCGCTGGCGTCGTGTACCCCGTCGCAGGCGTCTGCCAGTGCCTTGCCCGCCTTGTTGATCTCCTTGATCTTCTCTTTGGGCACGCCCGAGTCGGGCTTGAAGGCCAACGCGCCCAGCGACTTTGCCAGCGAACTGATCGCGTCGGAGTGTTCGTGTGCCGCGTCGAGGTTCTGCCCGCCCAGTTCGCGTGCCAGGTCGGCCATGTGGTCGGAGATGTCGCGCAGCGCCGCGGAGAAGTTCGTGGGCGTCGTCACTTCGGCGTGCGAGTGGTCGTGAGCGGGCTGGGTTTGCGTGGCGGGGGCAGGCTGGGCCATGAGCGATGATGCCCAGAGAGTGCTCGCCCCGAGGGCGGCCACCAGGCGAGCCAGTACGTGAGATGCCATCAGTGAATTCCTTTATGGAGCTGAGCCCGCAGTGCTGCCGGGTTGAGCTGGAGGGCTGGCAGGGGCGGATTGGGACCCCTCATCGCCCGCCTCTGCCATGGGCGCGATGTGGGTGTGCAGCGTTGACGCGGGAGCTTGGGCAGCCCCGCCATGTTTCGTGAGATGCTCGTCCGCCAGGCGCTGGGCAGCCTGCTTGCCGAAGCGATAGAAGACGGCGGGGGTGACGAAAAAGTCCAGCAGCGTGCTGGTACACAGTCCCCCGAGGATGACCAGCGCCACCGGGTAGAGAATCTCCTTTCCGGGTTCGCCCTTGCTCAGCACTAAAGGCACGAGCGCGATTCCGGCGGTCAGGGCAGTCATGAGCACCGGCGCGACCCGCTCCTGGCTCCCGCGGATGATGAGTGCTTTGCTCCAGGGTTGACGCTCGTGGGTCATGAGGTGAATGTAGTGGCTGATCATGAGGATGCCGTTGCGGGCCGCGAGCCCGGTCAGCGAGATGAAGCCTACCAGTGACGCGATGCTGAAGGGTTCTCGCGCCAGGGCCAGTGCGGCGACGCTTCCGATCAACGCGAAGGGGACATTGAGCATGATCTGGGCGGCGATCATCGCCGAGCGATAGTGGGTGAGCAGAATGACGAACACCCCCAGCAACGACGCAAGCCCAACCGCCAGCAGCAAGCGGGTGGATTCTTGCTGAGCTTCATAGAGCCCGCCGTACTGGATGGTGTACCCCTCGGGGAGCTCTAGGTCCAGGGCGATCGACGCCTGGATCTCCTGCACCGTGGATCCGAGGTCGCGCCCGCGCACATTGGCGGAGACGATGATCCGCCGGCGCAGGCTTTCGCGCTGAATTTCATTGGGCCCCGGCTTCTCGACCAGTGTGGCAACATCGCTCAGCAAAACGATCGCCCCGGTGGGTGAAACGAGCGTCAGTTGGCCGAGGGTGGCCGGGTCTTTGCGATGTGCTTCGTCCAGCGTGAGCGAGATGTCGAAGACCTTGAGGCCGTCGAGCACCTGGCCCACAACGCGCCCCTTGGTCGCGGTTTCCATCGCATCAGTCAACATCGCGGGCGTGAAGCCGAACCGGGCTGCGGCGGCCCGATCAACGCTCATGTGCAACTGCGGCACCAGCACCTGCTGCTCGACCTGCAAGTCGGCAACACCGGGGATTCCTTCCATCGCCGCCTTGGCCTGGTTGGCCAGCGCTCGCAGTGTGCCCAGGTCATCGCCAAAGATCTTGATCGCAACTTGGGCACGCACCCCTGACAGCAGGTGCTCTATCCGGTGGCTGATCGGCTGGCCGATGCCCACCGAGATGCCCGGAAACGCTTCCAGCTTCTCCTCGATCTGCGAGAAGGCCGCCTCGCGCGAGACAATCGCTCCTGCGGGAGGCGGGCGTCTGCCCGCCGAAGTCGAAGGGGTTTTCGGATTGCGAGCTTCGTCTTCGGTCCAGAAGTCAACCTCGATTTCGCTGGCATGAACCCCTTGGGCGTGCTCGTCCTGCTCCGCGCGGCCTGTGCGCCTGGCCGTGCTCTTCACCTGCGGGATAGAAAGAATCAACTCCTCCGCCCGATTGCCCAGCCGATTGGACTCGTCCAGCGACAAGCCCGGGCGCCCATAGAACGAAACCACCGCGGTCCCCTCGTTGAACGCGGGCAGAAACTCCGAGCCTAGACGAGTTACCAAAAGCAATGCGCCCGCCACCAGGAGCCCCAGAATGGAGAGCACCGTTACTGGGCGGGGCATCGAGATGGCGTACGAGCGCAGCGCCAATCGCTTGCAAAGGCGAAGCAGCAGTCCGTCTTCGCCGTGGGTCATGCGTTTGATGCCCGGGAGGAGGTAGAAGGCCAGCACGGGCGTCGTGGTAAGGGCTACCAGGAGGGAGGCGAAGATGCTGACGATGTACGCGCTCGCGAGCGGAGCGAAGAGGCGGCCTTCGATCCCCGGGAGAAAGAACGCCGGCAGGAAGACCAGGTTTACGATGATCGTGCCGAGAATGATGGGGTTGCGAATCTCGCTGGAGGCCTCGAAGACGATCGTGGCGACCGGTTTGGGGCTGGCCGAGCGTCGATTTTCGCCCAGTCGCCGGTAGACGTTTTCCACGTCCACCACCGCGTCGTCAACCAGCTCGCCGATGGCGATCGCCAATCCCCCGAGCGTCATGGTGTTCACGCTCAGCCCCACCCAGTGGAAGACCAGCATGGTCGTGGCGATCGACAGCGGGAGGGCCGTGAGGGTCACCAGCGTCGTGCGCACGTTCATCAGGAAGAGCACGAGCACAATGACCACCAGAACGGCCCCGTCGCGAAGGGCGTGGATCACATTGGTGATCGCGGCATGGATGAAGTGCGATTGCCGGAAGACATCGGCGTTGATCTCGATCCCTGGGGGCAGCGTGGGGCGAAGCTGGGCAATGGTGTCGTCCAGCGCCCTTGTGAGCGAGAGCGTGTCCGCCCCGGGCTGCTTCTGGATCGCCATGATCACAGCGGGCGAGGCGTTGTCCGAGCCGTCGCCCCGCTTGATGCTGGGGCCAGCTTCGATCACCGTTGCGACGTCGCTCACCAGCACGGGCCGGGGGAGTGATCCGGAATCACCGGGTAGGGTGGCGATGAGGGAAGACGCGATGTCCGAGGCACTCTGCACGCGCCCGATATTGCGGACCACCAGCTCCTGCGCCCCCTGCGTGAGAAAGCCCCCACCGGTGTTCTTGTTGGCGGCCCTCAGCGCTAACTCCACATCCTCCAGGGTCAGCCCAAAGGTCCTCAGCTTGTCGGGATCAACCTGCACGCGATACTGCTTGAGGTCCCCCCCCTGGGCCGTGACCTGTGCGATGCCGGGAATCGACAAGATCGCGGGGCGCAGGGTGAACTCCGCGAAGGTGCGAACATCCATCGGCGACATGGACTTGCTGGAGACGCTGATGAGGGCGATCTCCCCCATGATGCTGGTGGCGGGGGTCATCGCAGGAACAGCCCCGGGGGGGAGGCGCCCAGCCAGGGTCGCCAGGCGTTCGGTCACAACTTGGCGGTTGTACCTGAGGTCGGTGCTCCACTGAAACTCGACAAAGACGATCGAGAGCCCCAGCGAAGAGACGCTGCGGACGCGCTCAACCCCAGGCGACCCGTTCACAGCGGATTCGATGACGAAGGTCACCTGGGCCTCAACCTCTTCCGGTGCGAGCCCGGGGGCTTCGGTGAAGATGGTGACCACCGGGCGGTTGAGGTCGGGCAGCACGTCGGTGGGGGTCTTGGCAGTGATGTACATGCCATAGACCACGAGCAGCAACGCCGCGATGAGCACCAGCACGCGGTTGTTCAGGGATGATCTGATGATCCAGTTCAGCACGAGATCGGTCCTTCTTCTTTGGGCCAGTCGGGCGACCGGAGATCAGTGAGCGTGCCCGTGATGAGCGTCGGTGTCGTCATGGCTTTGGGGCGCGTCGGCGTTGCCGGGAACAAAGCCGCGAAGCTGCGAGAGGCCGAAAGCGCCCTCAGAGACGACGACGTCGCCGGGGATCAGCCCGAGCCGAACTTCGACAACACGGTCGTCGCGTGCCCCGGTTGCGATGTCACGCTTGAGGTACATTTCTTTGTCGCCTGTGCCCTCTTTCACGAAGACGTACTGCAGGGGGCCCTCTTTGACAACGGCCGACGCGGGTACCACGAGGACGCTTTCGCTGGCGCGGCGCACCACCCACAGCTCGACGCTCTGGCCGTCGCGGAAAAGCCCGCTTGGGTTGGGCACATCGGCAATGAGCGTCGCGGTTCTCCGGGTGGGATGGATCACCGGTCCAACCAGGCGAACTACGCCCTCGGCCAAAGCCCCGCCGCCGGCAGCGGGGCGCACGCGAACCCTGAGTGGCGAGCTTGATTCAAGCTGCCCGAGCAGCCCCTCGGGGACGTCGCTCTCCGCTTGGACTGCGTCCAGGTTGACAATGGTGAGAATGGCCTCTCCCGCACCGACGCCGCCCCCGACTGTCGCACCAATCTGGACTACTACTCCGCCGATTGGGCTTTGGAAGCGCAGCACTCCGTGGGTGGCGGGCAGGCTCTCCTCCGACGCCTGGCTGGGGTCTTGGGCAGATAGTGCCCCTCGAAGGCCCGCCCGGGCGAGCTCGCTCGCCTGTGCCTGACGTTGTAGCGACGCCAGTTGTGCTTTGGCCTGCCCGAGCGCCATTTCGCGGGTCTTGGCCTGGGCAGTCAGACGCAGTGCCTCGACGCGGCGCTGGGCGCGAAGGTTGGCCGACACATTCTCTCCCGCCTCGGTCAGGCGTTCGACTTCGGCCTCGGTCAGGGCGGCTACTTCACCCAGCGATCGCACCTCGATTTCCAAAGATGCTACCTCGGCCTGCGCATCCGAAACCTCAGCGAGCAGCTTTTCGTGCTCGACGCCCGTACGGCCAAGTTCATACGCCAGCTTGGCCAGTTCGGGGGACTCCACCTCCGCCAACACCACGCCCGGCACGACCGTGTCCCCCAGACGAACCGAGATGCTCCGTGTGATGCCCGCGAAGGGTGAAGAAATGACCCGCGTTTGCTCCGGCCTGGGCCGGGCAACCCCCGTCAGGCGGAGCACGTCTTCGACCTGCCCAAAGTCCACCTCGGTGGTCTTAAGACCGATCGCCAGCGCCGTGGCCGCCGAGACCTTCTTGGGCGCATTTGGGTCGACTGTCGAGGCGACGGCCTTGGCGTGCCCTTCATGAGCCTGGGCGGGAATGAGAATCGCCGCGCCGGCGAGGGCCAGAACGCCTGCGACATAAACCGCGCGTACACGAGCCATAGGAATGCTCCGGATGGGTGGAGGTCGATCAGTGCGATCAGGAATAGGGAGCAAGGCGCGGCGTGCGCCCGCCAGCAATCTTCCGGGCCGGTCGTATCAAAGGGGCAACGGCCCAACGCCTGTTCTGCCCACAGTCGGCGCGGCTCCAGCCCTTATCTTTGTAGGAGAGGCTAGATCACCAGCGCGCAGTGCAGGCGTAGCAACGCATTGCAAGGCTGCACCGGGGCCTCGGGGTAGCCCCGCAGCGTCGACGTGCAGCCATTGGGATCGATCGCGCCGACCCAGTTCAACGTCGCGACCAACAAAGGCATCGGGAACTCAATCGCGAACGATGCCTGGGTCAGCATCTTCGTGTCATGTTTCCCGCACTTGCAGTGGTCCCCGTCCGCAGGATGGCGCGAGCACCGCAGCGCCGAGCCAGCGCACGATTCACCCACACAATCTGCCCCCTCGTCCACCCCCAAGAGGGCGGCGTCCTGCCCGCCATCCTCGGGCTGGGCTGCCTCGTCCACGCAATCAGAGCATGCCGACGATTTCCACGCCAGGTTTGATTCGGGCGCGCCGAACCAACCGCGAACGCTGCAGCAACACAAAGGCAGCAGCGCCGCGAGAATGAGGCAGACCAGCGCCCGAGTTATGCCGGTTGACCGGGTCATGGGAAGCACACTGTATCGCGCCCACGTGCCCAGCGTTTTGGCGACGGCTTTTCGTCTACTCAAAGCTCATCCCGCTCGGTCCCCCGCCCCCGCCTGGGCTGCGACGGAGCAACCAGCGGATCTCAGGTGCTCGCCAGCCCAACGCGGCCAAGGCATACACGCCCCCGCCGATGGTCACCCCGGCGGCGCAGCGAGCCGCGTGTCCGCCCCAACTCGCCCACCACCCCGTGCTCGGGATCAGCATGTTCCCCACCCACACGCATGCACCCATCGTTGCGCTGGCCAAACCGATCCGCACAAAAGCCCTCCAGGTCGCTGCGTCCAGTGCTTCGATACCCAATTTTTGCCGACACCAAAGCCCCAGCACCAGGCACTGCACGGTCGCGGCGATCGCCGTCGCCCACGCGAGCCCCGCCTCTCGAAGCCACCAAATCATCGTGACATTCAGCGTGAGGTTGAGCGCCACCATCGCCATCGCCAGACGCATCGGCGTCCGCGTGTCCCCTCTCGCATAAAACGCCCGCGTCCAAACGTGATTGAGCGAGTACGCCCACACCCCGGGCGCAAAGCCGGCCAGCACGCTCGCCGCCCGCGCCAAACCTTCCTGCGAAAAGCCGTGCTTGCCCGAACCCCCGAAGATCATGTGTACCAGATCGTGCCGGATGAGCAAGAGTCCAACGCTGGCGGGCAGGCCGATGAAGAGGCTGAGTCGCAATCCCCGCCGCAGCGTCGCGACAAACTCGTGCGGGTGATCGGCGCTGCGCGAAAGCATGGGGAAGACAGCGGTCGCCACCGCGATCCCGAAAACGCCCAGCGGAAACTGATAGATCGTCTGGGTGTAGCTGAGGATCGCGTTCGAGCTCTTGTCCAGGGGCACGTCAAACCCCAAGATCTTGGGGCCAACATAGGTCGGCCACATCGCGATCACCATGTCCATGGTGGTGTTGAGTTGGAGGGTCCCCAGGCCGATCATGGCGGGAATGAAACGCTTCAGCACCGCCCGCCCATGGACATTCGCTGCGTGGCCCGCCCGGCCCCACTCCACCATCCCTCGCAGCGCCCACCAAGACCACAAGACCTGGGCGGCACTCGCCAGCACCGCCGCCACCCCGATCGAATACGCCGCGGTGACGCGCCCCTGCGCCCACCCGAAGTAAAACGCCAGCCCGGCCACGATCTGAAAGAGGTTGAGCAGGATCGGGGCCGCCGCTGGAGCTGCAAATCTGCCGTGGGCCTGGAGCATCCCGCCCAGAATCGCGGTCAGACAGACCGCGGGCATCATCGGCAACATCAGGATCATGAGCTTGAAACTCAAGGCCCGGTCCGGGTCCTGCGGCAAAACCAAAATTGCCCCCGCGAACCCCAGCATCATGACCAGCGTGATTCCGCCGGTGAGCAGGGTGATGAGCCTGACGACCAAGGTGGCTAGCTGGCTGGCGATCTGCGGGTCGTCGCGGCGCAGCAAGGTGTATTCGGGCAAGAAAGCCGCGGATAGGGCCCCCTCGCCAAACAGCCGCCGAAACAGGTTCGGCAAGGCGTACGCCGCCCGAAACGCCGAGCCCAGCACGTCGTCTCCGAGCAGCCGCGCGGTGATCACGTCGCGAGCCAGCCCCGCGAAGCGGCTCACCAGCGTCAACCCAGACACGGTCCGCACCGCCCCCCCAAGCATGCCGGTGGAGACGTGATCCGAGTCGTTCGGGCCCGGCGGCGTGGATGGGGGATTGGTCACGGTGTCGGGCCGGGTGGTCATGGTGGTGGGGGAGGGAACGCCCCTCCGCGCTTCCACTTCATCGGATGAAGACCAGCCATTGCACCACCAGCACCGGCAGAAGCAGCAGCAGCGCCCAGCCAACGTACCCGAAAAAGCTGGGCATCTTGACCCCATAGCTCTCGGCGATCGAGCGCACCATGAAGTTGGGCCCGTTGCCGATGTACGTCATCGCCCCGAAGTAGACCGCCCCGCACGAGATCGCGTCCAAGATCCTCACTCCCGACTCGGTGGAAAGCCACACCCGCAAGCTCTCCTTGGTGATCTCTTCGGGGACCAACGCGAGTTGCAGGAAGTTGAGGTAGGTCGGGGCGTTGTCGAGCACGGCGCTCAGGCCCCCGGCCGCGAAGTAGTAGGCAGTGGGGGAGGAGATTCCCAAGCTCTGGCCATTGGCCGAGAGATAGGCTAACGCTGGAACCATCGTCGCGAAGATACCGATGAAAAGCAGCCCGACTTCCTTGACGGGGAAGAACGAAAACTCGTTGGCCGAAAGAATGTCCTTGGGCGCCAACCGGTGCGCCACCGCCGCCACGCAGATCTGGAAAACCGCCCCGTATGGGAGGTGAGGCAAGCTCGTGCGAGCGTAGATCACCGGATCAATGAAGACCCCGGCGACCATCAGCAGCAGGCATATCACGCCAGTGTGCCCATGAATCCCGATCGAAACCCCCGGTTCAGCAGTGACCGGATCGGCGCTTGACGCGATCTTTCGGGCCACCCATCGATCAAAGGCAAAAAACAGCCCCAGCAGCAGCCCGATGGTCAGCAGCCAGTTGTACCACATGTTTTCCAGCACCCAGAAAAACGGCACGCCCTTGAGGAACCCCAGGTACAAGGGCGGGTCGCCGATCGGCGTCAGCGATCCCCCGCAGTTGCTGACTATGAAGATGAAAAAAACCACATGCAAAGGCCGCAGGCGACCGTCGTTGGACTTCATGAACGGGCGAATGAGCAGCACCGACGCCCCGGTCGTGCCGACTATGTTCGCGAGCACCGCCCCCAGCCCCAGCAGCGCCGTGTTCACCAAAGGGGTCGCCCGCCCGCGCAGCGATACCAGAATCCCCCCCGAGACCACATACAACCCGCCGATCAGCGCGATGAATGAGACATACTCGATCCCCGCGTGCATGAGCTTGGCCTTGCCGTAGCTCAGCCCTTGCTCGTATCCGGGCCGCGAATACGCCGTGAGGAAGTACGCCACCACCAATGTGCCCAGGAAGAATGCGACATCCGGAAAATGTCGGTGCCACCACTTCGCGCTCACCAGCGGGAGGATCGCAATCGACATCAAGAGGAGCGCAAACGGCGCGATCAGCCACACCGGGACCCGCGGCGCCACCGCCGCCCCATCCGCGTACCCCCCCGGCACCAGCCAAGCCAGCCCCAAGCCCAGACCACCGCCCGCCAGCGCACTCATCGCCCAAAGGCGCGGGCCGTACCACCAGGCTTGACCGTGAACGTGATCGTTTCCGTGCATGACACTCAGAATAGCGGCCAAGCCGCTTCGTCACGAATTGCCCCGCCCAGGTGGCCTCCCTCCGGCCCGCTCACTCGCCCCGGGCTACCGCCTTTTTCACCCAGCCAACTTGACGGTGCCGTAGGTCCACTGGGTGGGTGGGCTGATCTGCGTCTCTGACCCTCCGAACAGGGTTCGGGGCTTTACCCCTTCGGCGCCCCCGCCTGAGCGCCCGGGAGTACGACTACTTCGCCCCCGCGTTTGGCCAGCAGCGCGTCCCATTCCTTCAGCAGCGATTCGCCCAGCGCCCCGTAGTCGGCCGCCCCCGGGGCGTCGGGGGCGTAGTCAAAGATCGTCTGCCCAAAGCTCGGGCACTCGGCCAGCTTGATGTTGCGGCGGATCGCAGGGCGCAGCACCCGCGCAAAACGCCACGGGCTCTCCTGCCTGCGGGCTTCCTCGAAGAACTTCTCCAGGTCGATCACCACCTCGCGGGTGTGCGTTGACGACGTGTCGTGCATGCACAGCACTACACCCGTGACCCGCAGGCGCGGGTTCACCGCCCCGCTCACCAGTTTCACTGTCTCTAGCAGCTTGCCCACCCCCTGTAGCGCCAGGAAGTGCGCCTGCATCGGGATGATCACCTCGCGGGCCGCGGCCAGCGCGTTGATCGTCAAAAGTCCCAGCGACGGGGGACAATCCAGCAGCACAAACTCATACTTCCCGTTCAACGACGCGATCGCCTTCTCCAGGCGCCGCTGCCGATCAGGCACCTGGGCCAGCTCGGTCTCGGCCGCCGCCAGATCCGTCTGGGCGGGCAGCACTGCCAGCCTGTCATTGACCTTGTGGATTGCGGACGCGACGTCAAAGGCCGGGTCGATCAGCACGTCGTAGACGCTCCGTTCAATAGCGTCGGCGTCGACGCCCAGGTGAAGCGAGGCGTGCGCCTGCGGATCAAGGTCGATGACGAGCGTAGAGCGTCCGCCCCGGGCAAACGAAGCCGCGAGGTTGACGGTGGTGGTGGTCTTCCCCACCCCGCCCTTCTGATTCATCATCGCGATGAGGCGGACAGGTCGGTCAGGCATGCGCCGAGTATACCCGTGCTGCCAAGGGTCCAAGCCTTAGGCGTTGGTCGACCTGGCGTTGGCTGGGCTCCCCGCGACTGCGCCCCCGCCAGCTCCGGTTGCCGCGGCAGGCCCAGCCAGCCCCGCAGCCCGCTTGGCTTCGTACTCTGCCGCCTGGGCTTCGATAGCCCGTTTGCGGGCGATCTTGATCGCCGTGACGCCCACGTAGGAGACCAGCAGCAGCGCCAGGAAGTACACCCCCCGGGCCCGGATCAGCGTGATGCTCGCTCCGAGCACCGCACACGTCGCGGCGATCCCGTACAACGCGAAGACCGCCCCCTTCACTCCCAACGCCCGCTTGAGCATGTGGTGCAGATGCTGGTCGTCCGGAGCGGAGATCGGTTTGCCTTCCATCTTCCGCCGCACGATCGCGAGTGTCGTGTCAATGATCGGCACGGCATAGATCATTAGCCCGGCCGCCACCAGCCAGGTTTTGCCGGTGTCGCCCATCATCAGGATGATCACGCACGTGACGTACCCCAGCAGCAGCGATCCGGCGTCGCCCAAAAATATGTTTGCCGGGTTGAAGTTGTGAGGCAGGAACCCCAGGCACGCCCCCAGCAACGCCAGGCACAAAATGATCCGCTGCGAATCACGCGGGCCGTCGTCGATCACCGCCAGCCCCAACGCCACCACCAACAGACCCATCGCCGAGATCGCGGTCGTCCCACTGAGCAGCCCATCGAGTCCGTCGATCAGGTTTGAGGCGTTGCACAACCCCAGCACGGCCACCGCGATGATCGCCGTCCCAACCCAATAGACGACGTCCACAGGGATCCCCGAGGACCCCAAAATCGTGAATGGCAGCGGGATGTGAAAGAGCAGCGTGCTCGAAGTATCCGGCAGAACGGTGGGGGTAATCCCCAGGCTGTGCGCGACTGGGATCAAAATCCCCGCAGCCAGCTTGACGCCGACGTTGTCCACAGCCATTGCGGCCGCCGCGAAAAGCTGCCCGCCGATCTTCACGCGCGGGCTGATCCCCGTCACGTCATCGATCAGCCCCACCAGCATGATCACGGTCATCCCAAGCACGATCGAAGGCGGGATCGGCAGAAAAAACGACCCAAGCTCATGGAACTTGGAGGTGTGCCAGTCCACCAGTCCGTCAATCTTGACGCCCAGCACGCTATAAAAGATCCCTGCGATGATCCCCAAGTAGACCGCCACCCCACCGAGGTAGGCGATCGGGATGCGATGAACCTTGCGGGCTTCGTTTGGGCGATCGATGATGCCCTGAGCGACGGCGACGCGTCGCATGATGGGGGTTGCACAGAGCGTGACCAAAAAGGCCGCCATGAGAACACCCACGTATCCCTCGACGATCGACAGCCGCGTCGGTTCAACGGTCGAGGCATCGCCTGATCCCTCAACCCCCAAGGCGATCACGCCCGTTGCCTTCATGGCAGCGATCAGGATGTCGGGTAGTCCGGTCAACGCTTCTCTCCATGCAGGCGCATCCATGCCGCCACATCACGCACCGTCTCCTCAAGCTCAAATCGCGGCGCGAAACCGACCGCCTCGCGAATCCGCGTCAGCGCGGGCCGCCTTTGCTGCAAATCCTCGAAGCCCGCAGCGTACGCCTCAGCATACGGAATCGTGCGGATCTCGGACGAACTTCGCAGCGTCTTGATGACCAGTTCGGCCAACGCCCGGATTGTGATTGGTTGATCCGACCCGACGTTGAATATGCCCCCCGCCGTCTCGGTCCGCTCCAGCATCGCCGGCAAGACCCCCGCGACATCCCGAACGTCGCAAAAGCAACGCGACTGCAAACCCTCGCCATACACCTCGAGGGGCGCCCCAGCCAGAGCCCACCCCACAAACCGGGGGACGACCATTCCGTACTCACCGACCTGCCTTGGCCCGACGGTGTTGAAGAACCGCGCGACCGTGACCCCAAGGCCCTTCTTTCGGTGATACGCCAGCGCCAGGTACTCATCGATCGCTTTGGAGCAGGCGTATGACCAGCGGGCCACCGAGGTGGGGCCATAGACAACGTCATCGCCTTCGCTGAAGGGGCTGTGCGAGGCCTTGCCGTACACCTCGGAGCTGGAGGCGATCAATACTCGCGAGCCTCCGCCCCCCGGGCCGTGGGTGACGGCGAAGCGAAGCAGCTCCGACGTCTCCTCGACATTGGTATCGATGGACCGGATCGGGTCGTCGATGACCAGCTTGACCCCGACGGCCGCCGCGAGGTGGTAGATCTGGTCGAAGAGCTCCCCCTTGCCAAAGGCGCCCAAGGCCTGACCTAGGTCCGCCTCCACAAATCGGAGGCGTGCGTGCGACGCGGGCAGGTTGGCACGGCGTCCGGTGGAGAGATTGTCCACCACCGTGACCTCATCCCCCCGGGCCAGCAGCAGATCGACCAGGTGGGATCCGATAAACCCCGCGCCGCCACTGACGAGCACCCGACGCCCAGCGCGCCGTGTGCCCCCATCGGCAGAGGTTCTCTGTTCGGTGTGTCCCACGGGGAGGGGGCCTTAGGGGTTCTGGTATTCGTGGGCCGTCTGGATGTTGCGCTTCATGTAGCCGCCGCTGGAGGCCTTGACTCCGTTTACGATGATCCCCAGGAACTCGCCTCGGGCTTCGCCCAGCTCGTTTTTGATTCGCGCGACCATCCCGCGCCGGTCCGCCATGGCCCGAACCACCATGACTGAACAATCGCAGCGATTGGCCAGGGCCATCGCGTCGCCACTGACGACCACAGGAGCCGCGTCGATGATCACGATGTCATACATCGACTTGACCAGGGCGAGCAGCTCGCTCATCGCGTCGGTCGCCAGGCGTTCGAAGATCCGCTGGTCTTTGGTGCCTGCGGTCAACAGGTCCAGGCTCGGGGTCGTCGTTGCTTGCGTCACTTCGCCCAGGCGATGGGCCCGCTCGTCGGGCTTGGAGGCCAGCACGTCGGCCAGTCCGGGCGATTCTTGCAGGCTGAAGACCCGGTGCAGCGCCGGGCGGCGGAAGTTGGCGTCAATCAGCAACACCCGCTTGTCCGCAGAAGCGAACGAGAAGGCGAGGTTCGCCGCCACCGATGTGGCGCCCGCTTGAGGCATCGCCGATACGACCAGCAGCGATCGGTGCCCGCCGGCGTGGAGCCGCTTGGCGATCGACCCGCGAATCTGGCGAAAACTCTCCGCCACCACCCCGCGTGGGCGCTCTCTGAACGCGGTCTCGATCGCTCCCTGACCCGCCGGGTCCTCGCCGCCGTCCGGCACCCACCCAACCAGGCGCACACGAGGCATGATCGCCACGTCCGACGGGCTCTTGACCCGGGTGTCAAGCAGCTCCACCAGCACGATCACACCCACGCAGATCCCCAGAAACAGGATCGCCCCGGCGGGAAGCAGAATCTTCAACTGCGGGAACGACCGATCCGTCGGTGCCCGCTGGTCCTGCACCAGCACCACGCGGTTCACGTCCGCCGAGCCCTTCTGGGCAATCAGGTTTTCCATCTCCTGCTTGCTCTTTGCCCGGCTCTCCGACAAGCCCGAGATCTTGGTCGCGAAGTCGTTAAGGTCCTGCTGGGCTTTGGAGAGGTCGACCAACCGATCGGAGAGCTCCTTGCTCTTGATCTGCCACGATTGTTCGACAGCCTCATACTGGGCGATGCTCTTGCGGGTGCTGTCGAGCTGAGCCTCAAAGCTCTTCTTGAGCACTTCGCTGAGTTTTTGCGTGAGGGTCGACTCCAGCCCCTCGAGCTGGCTCTGAAGCTGCACCACCTGGCGATGGTCGCGTTTCACCCCGCTGACCAGCATCGCTTCGATCTGCGACTGCACTCGCTGTGATTGGCCCCGCAGGTCCAGTACCTGAGGGTCGCGCTCGGCCTCGGCCCGGAGTTCCGCCCCGTAGACGATCCCTCCAGGGCTCATAAACTCAGCTTCGAGTTGCTTCAGTGTGGTGCGCTGGGCCTCAAGCGTCTGGGCCGCGTTGAGCAGCTTGTCCGTGACCTGGGTCAGCTCGAACTTGGTGGTCGACTGCCGATCGTCCACCGAATCCAGCCCCTTGGACTGGATCAACGCTTGGCGCTTACCGACCTCGATCTTCATATCGCTCTCGAAGCGATCAATCTGGCTCTTGAGACCGGCGATCTTGTCGTCAAACCCCGCCTGGCCGCGTTCGTTGAGGAAGGCGACGTACTTTTCCTTGACCATCCCCACCAGTTCGGTGGCTTCGTCCTTGTCCCGGTTGGAGACCGAGACCTGCACCAGGTTGGTCCCGGACACGATACCCGCCCCGACGATCCGCCGCAGATCCTTAAGCGCGCCGACCGTGTCGAACCCCCCCTCTGCACCAACTCCCCCGGAGGTCGAAAACTGCGAGCTCCACTTGGGGGCGCGCTTGGTCAGCACCCCCGAGTCCTCGACAACCCGCTGCAGCACCCGGTCCTGCCGGATGATGCTGATCTGCGTCAACATGAACCGCTGCATTTCCTCGGCCTGACCGGTACCCGCGATTTCGGTGATGCTCTGGGTCTGGGGCTTGCACTCGAAAATCACCGTCGAGCTCCAGCGCGGAGCCACCGACGCGAGTACGTAGTTCGCCACCGTGCCCACCACCGCCCCCACGATCAGCGCCGCTGCCAAAATCCACTTGTACCGAAGCAGCAGCTTCACCGGATCAATCGTGCTCCCCGCCGCCGCCGCAGGCGCAGGGGGCATCGGCGCCATCGAGCGATTGGGCGACACCTGAGCAGCTGGACTTGCTGGAACGATCGTCATGTGCCGAACCTTTCTTTCCTATCCAAACAAGCTGCGTACAGACCCGAGAGTCCGTCGCCCATCCTTACTACCTTCGGTCCGCGAACCCGGTTCGCTTTGGCCCGCTGGCGTGCCAAAGCCCATTCTTGTCGCTATTTGACCAGTTTGGCCTTCAGGGCGGCAAGGTCCGCCTTGATCTCGTCCTTATCCGGAATCTCTTCCTTCGTCTCGTTCATCAACTTCTCGGCATCTTCCGTGAGGCGGATCGCCTCTTCCTTCTTGCCCAACTCCAGCTGCGCCTGGGCAAGGTGGATCGACGCGCTCAGCGCCACCCGGGCGGAGGTCGCAAGATTCCGGGCGTTTCGAAGCACGCCCGCGGCCTTCTCGAACTGCCGGTTCGAGAGATACACAAAACCGATCGAGTCCAAAATCTCGGCCTGGGGTGACGCCGCGTCCTTGAAGATCGCCTCGAGCTTCTCAGCCAGCGGCATCGCGTCGGCGGGGCGATCCAGGTACTTCGCCAGCAAGAACGAGTAGTTGTTCAGCAGCTCCGGGTCCTCCGGGAAGTCCTTCAGCCCGTCACGCATCGAGTCCGCAGCCTCTTGATACCGCTTCTCCCCAAACAGCACCGCCCCGTGCCCGCGCCGGGCGAACTGGCGTGCTTCCTTACCTTGCGCCCGGGCCGCCAGGTCCCCCAGTTGCTTGATCGCCGTCTCGCGCAGCGCCGGCTCGTTGGCCGCCATGATGTTGCGCAGATACACCAGCCATTCATTGGCCTGGGGCACCGTTCCCCGCTTGATCACGTCATCGAGGAAATCAATGTGCTTGGTGACCAGCGGGATGAGCTGCCTCATGTCGCTGTGCCACGAGAGGATCTGGTTGGGCATCGCGGGGTTCAGCAACTGCAACGACTGAATCGCCGATTGGCCCGCCTCGCGCGCGTTGCCCAGCTTCATCTGCACCTTCGCCGATGCCAGCAAGAAGCCCGGATTGCCCGTCACCTTCGGCTTCCCGAGCGCCGCCAGAACCCTCTGCGCCGTCGTAACGTCCTCTACGTCGGCTGCCAGCAACGCATCCAGCAGTCGCTGGGCGATGCCGTCGTTGTTGTCGATTGTAAAGGCCTGCTGGAAGTACTTCGCAGCACTGCGATTCTTGCGAAGCTGGGAGAACACAATCCCCATGTTCCGCAGCACGTTCGCGTCCTGCGGACGACCGGCCAACGCCTCGTCGGCCATCGCCTCGGCGTCCTGATCCCGGCCCAGGGTGATGAGCCGGTACACAAAGTCATTAAGCTGTGAGTCATCGCCGGGGTTGAGCTGGACGGCCTTGCGCCAGTCGGCGATGGCGTTGTCCACCGCCCGGGCCCGGTCGCTCTCGCTTCCTTGCTGGGTCCCATACGCGCTGGCCCGTAGGCGATAGACCTGCCAGGAGTTGGGGGAGAGCTGGATCGCTTTGGTGAAGTCTTCGATGGCGTCGCGCAGGGTCGTTTGATCGTTCATCAGGAACTGGCCGCGCTTCACGAAGACCGCTGAGTCCGTGGGGAATCGGCCCACCGCGCGGTTCAGCACATCTCGGGCCCCCTTGGTGTCCTTGGCGCCGATCTTGATCTCTGCCAGCAGGAGAAGGCTTACCGCGTCCGGCTCCTTGGCCGAGCTGAGCGGGCTGAGTTCCTTCTCGGCCTCGGCGAAGTCGCCCTTGCGGGTCAGGGTCTCCACCAGGCGCTTGCGAAAGACGTGGTCTTCGCCATCGCCATTGACCTCGATCACCCGCTTGAGCGCGACTACCGATTCGTCGTATCGCCCGAGACGGAAGGTCGTTTCGGCGATGGAGCGATCCGCTTCAAGCGTCTTGGGGTCTTGGAGTGCCCGGGCCGCTTCCAGCACCTTGATGGCGTCGTCGGCCAGATCGTGCGACAGCAGAAACGAGGCCAGCGCTAGTTGCCCCACCAACTTGTCGCGACCCTGCATGGCGTTCGCGTAATCCTGGAAGAGTTTCAGGGCCTTTTCCGTCTCGCGCTTGCTCCAGTAATACTGGGCGTCGAGCTGGACGCTGTTCAGATCATCTCCCCCGGCCCGGATCTTGTCGATCGTGGTCCGCGCTTTGTCAAACTGCCCGAGGTTCAGATACAGCCCGGCGAGTGCCTCCAGGTTGCCTCGGTTCGCCGGATCGGCCTTGGCGATCTGCTCGCGACGCATCAGCGCCACCTCGCGATTGCCGATGTCCCGCTCCAGCCCCAGCCAACGCTCCGAAAACTCGCGGCTGGACCCCACCGTGGGGAACTTTTGGCTCTCGCGGGCCACCAGCAATGCCTGCTCACGCTGGCCATTCGAAACAAGGGCGTCGATCAGGTCATTGATCGCGCCCACGTCGTCGGGGCGCTGCTTGAGGGCTTCGCGAAAGCTGTTCGCCGCGTCGGCCGAGCGACCCACCTGGGCCTGGAAACGTCCGAGCAAGCGCCAGGTCTCGGGCTGGGCACCACCCTGCCCGATCACATCCTGCATCAGCTTCAGGGCACCCGCAAAGTCTTTCTTGGTCGAAAGCAGGCGGGCCTGGAAGGTCTTGCCACCCAGGTTGTCGGCGTCGATCTCTGTCGCCTTGGCCGCGAACGTCGCCGCCTTGTCCAGCTCCCCACGCTCCAAGGCGTCGAGGAAGAGGACTTCAACCACGCGGGCATCATTCGGCGCCAAGGCCTGCAGTTTCGCGACCTCGGCCCGGGCGTCGGCCTGCCGGCCGGGTGCCGCCTTGAGCAGCGAGAACCTGGCCAAGGCCTTGTCAAGATCGCTGTTCTTGGACTGGTCAATCAGGATGAGCTGGGCCGCCACCGGGTCCTTGCTCGATAGCTGGAGCTCAAACGCCTTCAATCGCTCCGACTGCGGGAACTTCGCCAGGGCCGCCTGAACCGTGGCCAAGGCGTTGTCACGATCGCCAACGTTCAGATACGCCCCCGCCAACGCCCCATAGAGGCGTTCATCCGGGGGGAGTTTCTTCATCGCGGCGGTCAGGTGCTTGAGAACCTCATCCGCCGGGTTGGCGACGCCGGGCCGGGGCTTGCTCAAGCGGTCGGCATCGATCAACGCCTGGAGCACCGGGTCGCTCGACGTCCCCAGATTCGCCCGGGCCTTGGCTTCCTGCAGGCGGCTGGCCAGCTCTTTGTTGCCCGGCTGGACACGCAGCAGGTTCTCATAAATCACCACCGCTTCCCGAGGATTCTCGAGACGGATGTTCAGCTCGGCCAGCGCGACCGCCGCCGTCACGTTGCTCGGCGACGCGGCCAGCGCTTGGCGCAGGCGATCCTCGGCCTTACCCGTCTGCCCGCGCTTCAGGGCCACGTTGGCCCACAGGAGCAGCGTATCGGGGTCGCTCACCTTGCCGGTTCGCTCCAGCTGATCCAGCAGCCGGTCGGCTTTGTCCCACTGCTCCTCCGCCTGGGCAACCCAGGCGTCAGCCAGGGCCAGCCGCGGCGAGTCCTGCGATTCATTCGACGCCAGATCCTGCCGATACGCGCGGACCCGCTGCATGATCCCGTCCCGATCCGCCGGCAGCGCTGCCCCCAACTGCTTCACACCCCACAGCACCCGCAAAAAGCGGCTGACGTCCTTCTGCGAGAAGAGCGCCGAGCCTGGAAGCCCCACGGGCAACCCGGGAAGCGCGATGATCCGTTCCGACGTCGCGATCGCCAGGGGAAAATCGCTCCGGTCTCCCGCCAGGTCGGCCTTGAACATCAGCAGCCCCGCATCATCGGGCCGGGTCGCCAGGGCATGCTCCAGCAGCGCTTCGGTGTGGCTGAGCTTACTGGCCGCGGAAACCGTCTCCTCGATCTGGCGATGGAGCGTGAGCAGCCCGACATCCACCTTGCCCGGCTCCAGTGCCAGCGCCTTGGCCGTGGCCTCTTCAAAGCGGGGGCGATTGCGTTCCGTAAACGCCTGCCCAGCCGCGATCGCGTCCCCTCCGCCGTCCTTCTGCTTCGCAAAGTCGCGGATCGCCAAATCCAAATCTAGCCGAATCAGTGACAGACGCATCGTCGCGTCTTCAGGGTTGCGGGCGATAAAGTCCTCTTCCACCTTTCGCGCCGTGGCCAGCAACTCGTCGCTCTTTTCCTGCTCGCCGCGCCGCTCCGCCCGCTGCGCCTGCACCCCGTAATACGAGACCAACGTGAGCGCCGTCTCCGAATCCGCCGGGTCGGCCTTGGCCGCGGCTTGGAGGTCCGCCAGCGCGTCTGCCCACTGCTGCTCCTTGGCGTCCGCCGCCTCGTTTACCGCGCGTAGCCGCGCGATCCCTCGAACCTTTCGCAGCTTCTCCCATGGCCCCTCGGGCTTGCCCGAGTAGTATCCGATCATCGTTTCCATCTCATTCAGCGCCTGCGTGTTCGCGTCGCGGTTGAATGGCCCTACCAGGTACTGTTGGCGCACGATCTCTGCGTACGCCAACTGGTCGGTCAGGTTGTCGCGCTGCACGATCGCCATCTGACGGGCGATCCCCAGCCAGTTGCGATACGCCTCGGAGAACTTCTGGCGGGTATCCGGCACCTTCTTGGCCATCGACTCGCGCCACTTGCCCAGGTACGCGATGTTCGTGCGTTCCTTGTCCACCGCCTTCGAGTAGTAGACGGCCGCCGAGGCGTAGTCCTCCTTGGACATCGCCTGGTCGCCCTTCTTGGCCAGGTCGGCTGCGCTGTTCACCAGCAGGAAGTAGGTCGCCAGCCCCAGCCCGCCGACGAGCACGACCAACCCCGCGCCCAGCGATGCCACAAACTTCACATTCACCTTCGAAGCCATGTCACTCTCCGCGTTGAATACGCTCCGGAAGCCCGCCCCGGACGCGTCATCGACTCTTCGTTACTTCCCACTCACGTGTCCGTCTGTTTCGCCTGCGTCCTTGGGGGGATACTCCCCCTGCTGAACTGCCACCCAGTCGGGCAGGCACATCATCACATCACCCATCAGCTCATCCAGCAAGCTCGCGCTCACACGGGTCATTTCTTCGCCGTTGGCGACTGTCGAGGTCGTCACCTGTACCTTCGCGTAGTACGCGTACGTGGAACTCAGATCAAAGGCCAGGAGGCGGACCTCCTCGGCCTTGGCCACCGCTCCGCCATTGGCGATGAAGAAGTACCCCGCGAAGATCTCGGGCCCGTCCTTCTGCAAAAATCGCATCGTCCGCAGCCTGATCTCGCCCGGGTCGCGAGGCAGCCTGGGGTAGAGCCCGTTGGCGCTGCGCGTCACAAAGATCCGCCCCTTCAGATCGGGCGGCACGCTCGTGTCCTCGCGCCAGCGCGATCGATCCAAAGGCAGGGGCAGATCCCCCAGAATATCTCCGATCTGCATACCCCCACCCACAAAGCACCGATCCGGCACATGCGGGACGGTGTCGATCTTGCCCGTGTAGTACGCCACATGCAGGTCGAGCACGATCGGACGCGACTTGTCCTTGGGGGTCTTCTCTTTGTACAAGCGAGAGATGTAGTTCTTGGTCCCCAGCACCTCTTCGACCTCAGGAGACTCCTTGCGATCCGAACCCACCCGCACCCACGAGGCGGTTTCGGTGGGTAGAGACGTGAGCAGCAAGCCAGACTCTGGATAGATTGGCTTTTTGCGCAAGGTGAGCTTGAAGGCCGAGATCGCCGACACGATCCCCAAAGAAGAGCCCAGCAGCACCGCCATCGCCACGCCAAACCCCGCAAACTTTGCCAGCTTGGTGCTCATGCTTTCACCTTGGCGCTCTGGGCCGGTTCATCTTCGCCCACCGCCCGGTTGAGCGCCCACACGATTCCCAGGAACAACGCCAGCCCGGGCACCAGCAGCAGTGTCCCGATCAGGATGTGCGCATCCCCCGAAGCGAAGTTGACATCCCACAAACTCAGGACGCCCAGCAGAGTGACCCGGAAGATGTTCAAGAGGATTGCCACCGGAGCCGCGAGGAGAAGCAGCGTAATTCGCTGCCACCACTGGCGGCAGGAAAGCACCCCAACGATGGCGGCCAGCGCCACAAACGCCACCAACATCCGCAGCCCCGAGCACGCCTCCGCCACACCCATCGCGTTCCACGCGCCCTTGGTGCGATTAAAGATCTTCAGCGTGTTGCCATCCAGATCCACCAGAAACCAGTCGCCGGGCAGGCTGATGATCCGCAGCATGAACCACGCACCCTTTGACGAGATCAACTGGAGTGGAAACGTGACCTTTTCCATGATCTGGTCAGAGATCGTCACGCTGAAGACCAGCAGCGCAATGGGAATGAAGGCCAAGCGAAAGATCTTGGGCCCACCCACAAAGAGCGTCAGTCCCGCGAGCGAGAGCACCATCGCGAAACCCTGGAGCATGTGGTTGGTCACGCCCACGATGAAGTAAAAATAACTCAGGATGCCAAGCAGCAGCGGGAGGAGTCCGGGCCAAAAGGTCTCCGGAGTGTTGCGGGCCAGCTCGGCCCGCCTGGACCAAAGCAGATACCCCCCAATCGCGGGCATGATCAGGGTGTGCCCCCAGTCCTGCACGTTGGCCAGGCTGAAATCTTTCTGAGCGATCAGCCAGCGAAAAAAGAGCCCGGCAAAAGCCGCGACCAGGAGCGAGAACCGTACCCAGGTCCACGCCGACACTCGCGAAACTTGCGTCCGCTGGAGCGAGCCGGCGATAGGTTTTCGTTCGCTCATGGTCGACATGGTTCGATCCCGCCTCCCGTAACGCCCACCGTCCTCTTTCGGCACCGATAACCCGATGCCCACAAGCACCCCCTGCGACCTCGCCCGCACTCCCTTTCTCTCCCCGCTCCAAAATCCGACCCGCCGCCAACCTGCGCCGCCGCTCCGACTGGTTAGTTGCTGCTGCGCTGGACCCCGAAGATGTCCGACGCGATGTTCCGGTCAAGCACAAAGCCGAAGCCGTAGCTGGCACGAAACCCGTTGCGAAAAACCGCCAAGGGCAGTGCCCAGAAGTTTGACCCCACGTTCACATGGTCATTGGGTTTGAGCCACAGATCGGGCTGTTCGCCGTTGTTGATCGCGCCAAGGTCGAGCATGATCGTGGATTGGCGGTCTTTCCCCGTCATACGCACCAAATCCACGCGGCTGGCGATCGCAATGCTGCTCAGCCCGCCCGCCGCGGTGATCGCGCGGGTCAGGGTCAACCCGCCACCCTGTCCCGGCAGCGCGAAGACCCCGGGCCTTTGCACCTGACCCGCGATGTACACGTTCCCGGACGGAGCCTGGGGCACCCGCAGCACATCGCCGGGGCGAAGCACCACGTTCACCGATTGCTTCCCCGCCAGCAGGTCCCGGACCGGGATCCGAATGATTCGCTGGGTGATCATCGTCTCGGTCGGAGCGGGCAAACTGTCCGACTTTCCCTCGCTGGACTTGGGGGCTGGCATGCTCGACACCTGCACCCACTTGCCGTTCAAAAAGACCCAGCGCCCCTCGGGCCCGATCGGAGCCGGCGCTTCCTGGGCGACCGATGCCGGAGCGTCGTCGGGAAGATTCACCACCGGCGCCCGCGGCTTGCCAGCCGGTTGCCCCCGCCTCGCGCCCAGCACGCCGGGTTGCCCTCCTGTCGGCTGGGTGACGGGCGGCTTGACGGGTTCGGGGGCAAGCTGATCGATGATGTCAATGAGCTTCTTGCCGTCCGGCCCGCCCTGGGTCTTGGGCTCGCTGGGTGCGGCACTTGCTGGCTGGTCCCCCCCCAATACCTCGTCGTTGAGCGCGACCTGACGAATGACGTACACCTCTTCGATGGCCTCGTCAAAGCGTCCACCCGCAGTCAACCCTTCGAGCACTCGATAGTTGGAGCGGGGGATGAAGTAAGGCCCGGGGCGCTCGACCCCGCCCACAATGTTGAAGGTCTGCTGCCGCTGCGCCGTCGCCACCACCGACGCCAGCGGGTTGGTCACCAGCCGGGTCATGGCTTCTTCGACCGCCTTGGTGGCCTCTTCGGCAGTTCGACCCCCGACCAGGATGCGACCAAGCTGTGGAATCTCGATGTACCCGCGCGAATCGACTTCGACATCGAAGCGTTCAGCCGCCCCTTGCTGAATGAGGTCGTAGGCAGTGACCTGCAGCGCGTCCCCCTGTCCCAGGCGATATCGCGAGGGCTGGGGCTTGAGATCGCCTTCGACCGGGTCGCTGAACTCGACGACCTCGCCTTGGTCTTCTTCGATGGCTGCCAGGCGATTGAGGATGGGAACCGAGGTCGGCGTGCGCCCCCAGCGGCCGCCCTTGTCGATGCTTGGGTCAAGGAAGGACCGATTGGTGCATCCCCCGAGCAAACCGACGAGCCCCGCGCTCGCCGCGAGCAATAGACTCGCCGAAGCTTTGGCCTGTTTGGATTCGAATCGCTTCATCCTCACGCCCGACTCCTTGCACGCGGGGATCCCCGCGATCAATCCACCATCGCGACGCGGAAGCCGCCCATCCTGGGGAAGGCCTCGGTCAGCAGGACCAGCATAGTAGTTCCCGGACCGTCAGAATCGACCCACCGACAGGGCCAGGTTCAGCCCCGGGCGGGAATTTCGGTCCGATTCATGCCCCAGCCCCCTTGCCTGTCCCGAACCAAATCACGCACTTCCCTCAAGTCGCAGGCCCCGGTTTCACACGAGCGGTTCCACCCTTTCATGCGGCTGAACGGAAATACGCTTGGGCGGGCTCGGTGTTCGCCGGATTTCACCTTTCGCTTTTCCCGGCCCGCCTCGCAAGCGCCCCGGCCTGGCTCGCTACAGTTGCGTCCAATGGTGCCTCCCGATAAGGCTTTTGCCGACCCAAGCGTACAGCGCACGCTCGCCCGCCACCCCCGCCCCGCTGGCGGGGACCCCCTGCGCACGATTGATCCTCCCAAACTCAGCCTCTCCGGCATGGTCCTGAATAACCAGGCCGGAACCCCCGATCAGCTTCTCATCAAGCGAAAGCCCGAGTGGCTCCGTGCTCAGGTCCCCGGTGGCCCGGGATATCAACGCCTTAAGGGCATCATGACCGAGCATCGCCTGCACACCGTGTGCGAAGAGGCCGGCTGCCCCAACATGGGCGAGTGCTGGAGCCGGGGCGTGGCCACCATCATGATTCTGGGCGACACCTGCACCCGCGCCTGCGGCTTCTGCAACGTCAAAACCGGACGGCCCAGCTCGCTCGACAAGGACGAGCCGCGACGGGTCGCCGAGAGCCTGGCCCTCATGGGTCTCAAGCATGTCGTCATCACCAGCGTGAACCGCGACGAGCTCTCCGACGGCGGTGCCGCCATCTGGGCCGAGACCATCGTTCGCACCCGCGAAGCCTGCCCGACCATGTCCGTCGAAGTCCTCATCCCCGACTTTGAGGGCAACTGGCCGGCGCTGCAGATGGTGATCGACGCCCGCCCCCATATTATCAATCACAATCTCGAAACCATCCGGCGGATGTACCCCGCGGTACGCCCCAGCGCCAAGTTTGATCGCTCGCTGGAACTGCTGCGACGCGTGAAAGAACAAGGGGGCGTCGCCAAGACCGGCATCATGGTCGGCATCGGCGAACACGACGACGAAGTGCTGGGGATGATCGACGAGATTCAGGCGGCGACGAAAGTGATCCGGCATTCGGCATGGGGCATTCAGCATTCGCAAGAAGCGAGCTCGGGAAGAACGAAGGCCGAATCACGAATACCGAACGCCGCCTCCACCGACTCCTGCGACATCCTCACCATCGGCCAATACCTCCAGCCCACCCGCAATCACCTGCCGATCGCCCGATGGGTCCACCCCGACACCTTTGCCATGTATAAGGCCGAGGGGCTGGCCCGCGGTTTCAAGGTCGTCGAGAGCGGCCCGCTCGTGCGCAGCAGCTACCACGCCGATCATCAAGCCGACGGCCTGACCGACATCTTGAAGGACCGGGCCAAGGCGTGAAGGTATCTTTGGAAGACATTCAGAACCTGGTGCGTCAGATCGAACGCAAGGACCTGAGCACCGCGGCTCACACCTGGCGGGTGGTCCTTTACACCCGCGCCCTGACCGAAGCCGCGGGGTTGCCTCAGGAGCTCATTTCGCGACTTGTGCACGCCGCGGCCTTGCACGATGTCGGCAAGATCGACATCCCCGACGCGATCCTGCAAAAACCCGGGCCCCTGACCCCCGAAGAACGCAAGGTGATGGAACACCACCCCGCATTGGGACACCGGCGATTGCTCGACATGGGCGAGGATGACGCGGTGATTCTGAACCTGGTCAGGCATCATCACGAGCGCGTCGACGGTCGCGGCTACCCCGACAATCTGGCGGGGGATCGCATTCCGGCCGAGGCTCGATATTTTGCGGTGATCGACAGCTTCGATGCGTTGACGAGTCTGAGGCCCTATCGGGAATCGGTGGGGGAGGAGGCGGCCCGCGTCGCCATCGTCGAACTTCAGGCCGGAATGGGCACCCATTACGACCCCAAGTGCGTCGAACTCTTCACTCGCTTGTACGAGGGGGGTTCGTTGGATTGGATTCTTCACTATTACAACGACATCTGCGAGGTTCCCGACTTTGAGATGCCGCGATAGGCGGCCTTTAGGAATCAGCCTTCCGATTTTGTGACACCGGCTTCCAGCTCGTTTCTCGAGTTCCCCTTGCTCAATCTGTGAACGGCTCGAAGCGAACGCGGAGTTTCGTCAACGATCACACAGTCTGACGGGCATGGTGTGTCCGCGGCCGGTGGAACCCATCCGAGCGAACCCCAATGTAATCTTCGCGATCGAAAACGCACGTCGGAGGGCTCCTCCGGTCGATGGCTCTACCCATCAAGGAGCCATGACATGCGAAACCGATTCTGGTCCCGGGTGGCGGGTCTCTTCGCCGGGATGTTAGTAAGCGCCGGGGTGTGCCAGGCACAGTGTGCCGGACGCTGGCTCCCCGGTTCGGGGGTGGCGGGGGTGGATGGGCGAGCGTCTGCCTTTTTGAGGCTGGATGAACACCGGGTGCTCGTCGGAGGAAGCTTCGCGACCGCTGGCTCGACGCCCGCCAAGAGTCTGGCGATCTACGACCGCGATACCGGGATCTTCGCGGCGGTTCCGTCGTTTGAGTTTGGCGATCGCTATGCGGCGGTGAACTGCATTCATCGGCTCGAAGACGGGCAGTTGCTCCTAGGCACGAACATCGATCGTGGGTACTCCGCGCCGCCCTATGGCCTAGTTCGATTGGATACCGTGAATGACCTGTCGACGCCAGTCACTTTGGCTGAGGGAGATGTCGCGTGGGCTGGGGTCACTCGTTCGATCTCGCCGCTGGGTGGTGGGCGCCTGTTGATGACCGGGTTGTACTACATTCCGAACGGCCAGTTTCAGGCGCCGGCGGGCATCTACGACCCGAACAGTGGTCAGTGGACGCCGTTGCCTGCGGAGCAATGGATCTCGGTGTACGGAGAGAGCGTGGGGGCGGTGCTTGCGAATGGCGATGTTGTGGTAGGTGTTTCAGACCTGCCAAACTCGAACACGGTCCTGAGGGGCGGGGTGTTGAGGTGGGATCCGCAGGCACAGCGGTGGTTGCCGCTGGATGGGGGGATTGGAGACGCCGACGGGAACGACACGTACGTCAACGCGCTCCTCACGCTCCCAGGGGGCGATCTGCTGTCCGGGGGAGTTTTCACGACCGCGGGTTCGCTGCAGGTGAGAGGGCTCGCACGATACAGCCCTGCGAGTGGACACTGGACGGAGATGCCCCAGTTGTGGCAGAGCGGATTTGTCTCTTCGATGGTGAGTTTGGGCGGGCCCGAAGTCTTGTTTGGAGGCTTCTTCGAGCTCGGCGACGGCACAAAGGCCTCGGCGCTGCGGGCAAACTTGGAGACGGGCAAAGTGACACCGGCCGGACTGGCGATGGCATCGCGGTCTTACTTCTCCCCCCAATTCGGCGTGATTTCCGATGGGACTGTGTTCGCAGGCTTCAATGGACTGGCAGACCAAACCTTGACTGCGCAGGGAGTCGCGATGTGGACCCCCGAAGGCAATGAATGGCGGGCCCTGACTGATGGCGATAGCGGCGCGCCGGGGACTCTGTCGCCACTCGCAGATGGAAGCGTGGTGGTGACCGGGGACTTCGCGCGGGTTGGAGGCGTCGACGCTCGCAACGTCGCGTTGTACGAGCCCTCGACGGGGCGATTTACCGCTGTGTCCAATGCGTTGATCTCTGATGTGGGCAGATTCCGCCAGCTGCCCGACGGGCGGTTGGTCGGGTTCTTTGGCGGCGCGACGGAGGCGCTCGGTCAAGTCGGAGCGGGCGCGGTAATCCTCAACCCCGCAACTCGGGAAACCTCCCTGATCCCGGGACCTGAGGACTATGGGGCGGTTGCTCGCGCACTCCCGTTGCCCAACGGCGACTTGTTCGCGGCACTGGAACGCACC
This sequence comes from Phycisphaerales bacterium, assembly GCA_021732675.1. Classification (GTDB taxonomy): domain Bacteria; phylum Planctomycetota; class Phycisphaerae; order Phycisphaerales; family UBA1924; genus RI-211. Next base: position 6,141 of record JAKFUN010000046.1, on the reverse strand, counting down.
TCGGGCAGCCGGCCTCAACACCGGCTTGCTCGCTACCAGACTCAAACCTCGACGTGGGCGATGCTCGACGTCTCTTTGCCAAGTTTCACCGAGATCAATCCCTATTTGGATGGCAAGGTCATTCTCTACGGCACCAATCTCAACCAAGACGGTGTGTTCGAGGCCAGGGTCTCATTGCTCGACCCGCAGTCGGGCGCGACGACGCCGATCTACGCCAGTACGCAAGATTGGTTGTTCAGTGCCCGCGCGCTGCCCGATGGTGACATCGTGTCGGGGGGCTATTTCCGGTCGATGGGTCTTGCTTCGGACTACCGGTGGGTTCGCTTTCATCCTGCGCTGGGCACGTGGGATGTGCTCTCGCTGCCCGAGGGCGTGTTTGGATGGCAGTTGTCGGATGTCGAGGGCGAAGCCGCGAACGGAGACTTGTTCTTTTTGGTCAGCGATGGCGGCAATTACAGGCGAGCCCCTTTGGGCGTGTACCGCTACCAGTGGCAAACGAACACCTGGGCACGCGTGGGCGGAACCGTGTCGGGCGTTGGTTCCGGAAGCACTTTTTCGGTCGCTGAGCTGCCCGGGGGCGACCTTGCGGTAGTGGGTCCGTTCGTTCGGGCCGGTGACCAGATCGCCTCGGGCTTCGCTCGCTGGACCAACCTCTGCTCGGACCCCTGCGACCCCGATATCAATCGCGATGGCAACGCCGACAGCGACGACGTCGCCGCGCTGATCGACGTGATCGCTGGTGGCCTCAGCACCCTCCGCATCAACCCCGACTTCAACCACGACGGCAACGCCGACCAGACCGACATCGACGCGCTGGTGAACGTCGTCGCGGGTGGCGAGTGTCCGTGAGCGCCAGGCACTGGGGACTCGGCACTGGGCACTAGGGGCCGGAACGGATGCACCCCCATTGGACAAAAACGACCAAGGCCGGGAGGCTTTCCTCTCGGCCTTGTTCTCTTTTCGGAGCATCGAGGTGCTCGAGCACCTCGTCACTTTGCCGCTTTGCTACTTCCGACCCGCCGTGCTTACTTCGCCTGCGCCACCGTCGTCTGCGGCACGATCACCTTGGTCACGGTCCGCACCTGCACGCCCGCGCGGCTGAGGGCTTCATTCACTCGACCCGCATCCACATGCATGCGACTCCGGAACTTGGTCACCTCGGGCGACAGCTCGATGATTCCGCGCGGCTGGATCGTCGCGGGATCAACGCGGGCCGGGGTGGCCTGAGCGACTTCGTAGCCGCCCGCGCCGGTGCCGTTCCAGTCAAAGTTGGCGTCGTTCACGAACGTCCGCACGCCCCCCGTGAAGCCGTTCTCCGCCAGCCACTGCTGACGCGAAGCTTCCAGGCGGCGATAGCTGCGGTCATCCCAGCGGCGCCACGGGCTGATGGGTACCGCCAGCTCGCCCACCCGGGCCCGAACAACTTGGCCCCGCTCGATCACGCCGTGCGCCTCGGCGAGATCTTCCTGCCCGGAGGGAAAGGCGTCTACCCCGCCCATGTAGGGAAGCGTGAGCCAGAGGCGCCCGCCGAATCCGGGGCGCCGGGTCGAGTCGACTCGCGCGTAGGGATAGGGAGGTGGGCTATCGATCTGCCTCGCGCCGGCCGCCCCGTTAGGGAGGGAGTAGCCGGGGTGGTTGAAGGGGTCAGAGGCAGTGATGGCCGCGGCCAGGACAAGGGTTTCAAGCAGCATGGGCAGATCCTTCCAAGGGAGGGGCACCTTCCGCCACGCGCGCGAACTCGGCCCCGTCCATCACTAAGATGCGCCAGAATCACCGAAAATGCCAGCCCTTCGCGCGGATTAGATGGAATAACCGGGTTTTGTCGTGTCTCGGGCCGCGCTATAGGACGGTCTCGGGAGGAGTTACTCCTCTCTGCACCGGCTATCGCCGCCTTCCCAGCCTAGTGCTGATTCGCCCGCAAACCCTTCCTCGAAGTGCCTAGCATGCCCGCTGGGTCCCATGGGCCCTCGACGCGGGAACTTCTCGCGACGAACAGTTTGCGAACCCTTTGGTCCCTGGTTCCTTCCGAGAAGCCCCAATGACGACGCTCGCCCCTGCTCCCTTTGCTCTCCCTGATTTCACCAAGCCCCTCCCCTCCCGCGAGGGTGATCGCATCATCGAGTTCCGCGATGCGCTGCGCGAGGCCCTCAGCGAGGAGATGCGACGCGATGATCGCATTTTCTTGATGGGTGAAGAGGTGGCCCAGTACAACGGTGCGTACAAGGTCAGCCGCGGGATGCTCGAAGAGTTCGGCCCCAAGCGCATCATCGACTCGCCCATCAGCGAAAACGGCTTTGCGGGGCTGGCGGTCGGGGCGGCCATGTACGGCCTCAAGCCCGTCATCGAGTTCATGAGCTGGTCGTTCAGCCTCGTCGCCGCCGATCAGCTCCTCAACAACGTCCCCAAGATGCTGTACATGTCCGGCGGGCAGTGGGGCTGCCCCATCGTCTTTCGCGGCAACGACGGCGCGGGGGGCCAGCTTGGCAGCACCCATAGCTGGTGCGTCGAAGGCCTCTATAGCAACGTCCCGGGCGTTAAGATCGTCATCCCCAGCAACCCCTACGACGCCAAGGGCCTCCTCAAGACCGCCCTGCGCGAGATGGACCCAGTCTTCTTCCTCGAGAGCGAGCGCATGCTGGGCGACAAGGCCCATGTGCCCGAGGAGGAGTACTACATCCCCTTCGGCCAGGCCCACCTCGCCCACGAGGGCGACGCCTGCACGCTGGTGAGCTTCGGGCGTCCGGTGCATTTCTGCCTCGACGCGGCCGCCGAGCTGGCCAAGGAAGGCATTCACGTCGATGTGCTCGACATGCGGACGATTCGTCCGCTCGACATCGACTCGATCATCAAGAGTGTGCAGAAGACCGGTCGCGTGGTCGTGGTGGACCAGTGCTGGCCCTTCGCCAGCGTGGCGAGCGAAGTGGTGACGCAGATCTGCGAACGCTGCTTCGACTGGCTGGACCACCCCCCGGTGCGAGTCAACAGCGACGACGTCCCCTCGCCTTATGCCAAGGGCCTCGAGCAGGAGTTCCTGCCTCACAAGGGCAAGATCCTCAAGGCGGTCAAGAAAACCCTCGGAATGTGACCTCTGGTCGCCCCCGCCCGGCGCGCCGCTGCAAAAGTCGCCGTCCTCCCGTCCTGCTTCTCGAACTTTACTTGTCTGGCTAGCGCCCCGCACTCACCGTGAGGGGCGTTTTTTCTTCGCGCGGCTTTTCCTGGTGCGTCTTCTTCGCGCGATGCTCGCTCCAGTCCGTCACGCGCCGGTCCGGGGCATCTTCCCCGTCATGCACCCGCAGCACGTCGTAGGAGTTGTTGCGCTGTGCGGGCACAAAGCCCGCATCGCGTATCAAGCGGCACAACACCGCCTCGTCCAGGCAATAGGTCGTCCCCGCCGACGACACCACGTTCTCTTCCATCATCACGCTGCCCATGTCATTGGCGCCGTACACCAGCCCCAACTGGCCAATGTGCGGGCCCATCGTGACCCACGAGCTGCCAATGCTGTAGACATTGTCGAGCATGAGACGCGAGACCGCCTGCGTCCGCAGATAGTCGATCGCGCCCGACATCCGGACCCGGCGGCCAAACTCCGCCGCCCCCGCCCCAAGCTCGCGATAATCCACCTCGGGGCTCGCCCCGAACGCAAACGCCCGGGCCACCGCGTCCCCCGGAAACTCCTGCCCTAGCTCCCCCGCCTGCTCCCCCCAGTTGCGCACCCGGCCCAGCGGGGTGTTCTCGCGCTGAAAGGGCCAGGAAATGAACGCCTTGTAGTGCCCGCTTCCGCCCGCAGCCAGCGCCTTGTCCTGCCACGCGCGCACCAGCGACATGTGATGCACCCGGTCCGCGAAGCCCTCGATGTGCCCGAACATCATGGTGGCGCTGGTGAACATGCCCAGCTTCTGCGCCTCATGCATGACGGTGAGCCAACTGGTGGCGTCGCACTTGCCCAGGCCGATCTTGCGCCGCACCGGCTCGGCGAAGATCTCGCCCCCGCCCCCCGGAAGGCTGTCCAGCCCGGCCTCGCGCAGTTGCAGCAGCACCCAGCGCACCTGCTCGGCAAAGCTCGCCCCAGGGGGGGCAAAGAAATGCACAAACTCGACCATCTCCGGGGGCGAAAAGGCGTGTACGTGAATCCTGGGGAACTTCGCCTTGATCCCGCTCAGCAGATCCAGATACCACGCGAGCGGCAAGGCCGGGTTCATGCCCCCTTGCATCAGGATCTGGGTGCCCCCAATGGCCGCCAGCTCGGCGATCTTGGCGTGAATCTGCTCATAGGTCAGCGTGTAGGCGTCGGCTTCGTCCCCATCGCGGCGGAAGGCACAAAACGTGCATTTGGCGTTGCAGATGTTCGTGTAGTTGATGTTGCGATCGATGATGTACGTGCGAAAGGTGTCGCCGTGAAGAGTGCGACAGCGGGCGTCCGCCCAGCGACCCAGCAATGCCAGCGGGGCGCGGGTGAGCAACTCGACGCCTTGCTCAGGCGTCAAGCGCGCCTGGCCCGCCGCAACGGCTGCCAGCAGACCTTCATCCGTCGCCTTCAGTTCGGGCCGGAGTGCTTTGTCGAATCGGGACGTCATGCTCAGGGTCATGGGGTGGCCTGGAAGTGCGGGTTGCCTCGCTCGGGAACGAGTTTTCAGCAATTACTGAAAACACTAGAAGCTTAGCGCCTCGCTTGCCCTGCTTCCACTTCCCCATCTCTCGGCAAAAGCCCCCGGCCTGTGTCCTTCCGACCGTTCCTGCATCCTCCCCGGCACGCAAAGGCCATAATGCCCCCATGCGAGCCCAGGCCGCCGTCGAAAAAGCCCTCGCCCTGTTCCAAGGTGGAGACGCCGAGGGAGCCAAACAAACTCTGCGCGCCCACCTGCAGCGGGAGCCCAGCGAACCGAACGTGAACAAGCTCTTGGGCATGGTGCACGCGGCTTGCAACGAGTGGCCTCAGGCGCTCTTCCATGTCGAGCGGGCCGCCGACGCCAGCCCCAAAGACGCCGAGCTGCGCTTCATGCTTGGCAACACGCTCTACCAGCTTGGTCGATTTGACGGTGCTGCCAAGGCGATGGAACGGGCCCTCACGATTGATCCAGGGCACGTCGCGGCGACCCAGATCCTGGTGAAGATGCTGTTCGCCGCCGGGAAGTTCGAGGATGGTTTCAGGCGGATTCGGCAGACGATTGATCACGCCCCCAACCCGCCGGAGCTGTATCGGGACAGCGCGGTGATGCTGCAGGAGATCGGGCGGACCAACGAGGCGACCGGGCTGCTGCGCGAGGCGGTGGACCGATACCCCGGCGATCCGCGCTTGCTGGTGCAGGCATGCTACTCGTTCAATTTTGTGGACGCCGACCCGGTGCTGCACACGGCCATGCATCGCAGGGCGGGCGAACTGCTCTGTGCCGGGCCCGCCGCCGCGCCCATTGCCCCGCGCACAGCACTGCCTTCCCCGCCCCCCGATCCGCTGCGAGTGGGGATCTTGTCCAGCGATCTGGGAGATCACGCCTGCGGGACATTCATGATGCCGCTCCTCTCGCGCCTGGCGGGCCAAGGCATCGAGCTGTTTCTCTACAGCACCACGCCGCACCCCGACGCGATGACTCAGCAGTTCAGCAGTCTCGGGCACTGGCGCGACGTACGCGACGCGAGCTTTGACGACATCGCGGCCCAGGTGGGGGCCGACAAGATTCACGTCCTCATCGAGACCAACGGCTGGACCGCGGGCACGCGCCTGGCCGGTTTTTCTCGCCGGCTCGCGCCGGTCCAGGCTACCTGGCTGGGCTATCCCAATACCACCGGGGTGCCCAACATCGACGTACGCCTCATCGACGCCATGACCGACCCGCCAGAGGCGCAGGCGTTCGCCAGCGAGCGTCTGGTCCGCGTCGAGGGGTGCTTTCTGTGCTATCAGGGACGCCCCGGCGACCCCAGCCCCAACATTGGGCCTGGCCCCACATCTGTGCCTTGCCGGTTCGGCGTGGAGGCAGCGCGTGAAGGCACCTCGGGACTGTGAGCGCCCAAAAACAAGTGGCTGTATTTAGACGCGTGCGCGCCGCCAAACATGTGGTGGCTCATGGCAAACTGCGCTTGAGCAGCGCTTCAAGTGTGCTAGAGCTACGCTCGGAGTCATGGCAATTGCGCTTGGGATGGTCT
>JAKFUN010000002.1 GCA_021732675.1 Phycisphaerales bacterium | reverse complement strand
AGCGGGGGGGGGACGCTGGGGCGGACTTCGGCGCCGCCGTTTGAGGGCGCGTCGGCAGCGGGAGCATCAGGCGTGGGAGAGGCCTGCCCCAACGCGGGTGCCGCGCAGCAGAAGACCCCAACCAGCAAGGCGAGAGCCACCGAAGCATGGCGCGGGCCCATGCGTGAATCAGACGCAGTTTCAGGGAGCATTGGTCTATTGTGCCCGCGCATCACCGGGTTGTAAAGCCCGCGCTGACGAGATGTTGCAGCGAATCGCGCCGGGGCGACCGGCTGTTTCCGCCAAGGGGGCCCCAAATAGGCCCTACGCGGCCCGCTTCAAGCGCCGCAGCGAGCTCGCGACCTCGTCTAGTCGGGGTGTGTTCGGGGAGGCGCCGACTTTGGCGATTTCTTGGGCGGGTCGGGTTCGCCCGACTGCAAGGTCGGTGACCATGACCTCTCCCGTATCGCCCAGGAAGAAGCGAAGGGGGCCGACCACCCGCGCATGCACCTCGATAGTCCACATCCCCAGAGTGATTTTGGCACCGGGGAAAACCTCGCGGCGAACAAACAGCTCAGGCTTGGTGGCTCGTGACGACCACTCCTGAAGCGAGAGGCATCCTTTGCTCAGCCGATCCGCCAGCGACGACGCTGAGTCGAGCGCGAAGCGCAGCTCGGTCTGGCGCTCCGCGGTTTTGTGCGTCACCGCCTCCTTGAGGATCTCATCCAGGCGATGTTTGGCCTCCTGGTGCCGGGTGGTCAGCGTGGGCACCATCGAGCTTACATTCTGAGCCAGCTTGTCGATGACGGGGGCGCGGGCGACCCACAAAAACGTGTCGGCGTGCGCCTCGCACCCCAAGGTGCCCACGTCCGCACCCGCGGCGACCGTCGCCTGGCCCCGGATGATCGCGGCGTGGGGAGCGATCAGCCGCCGGCCGATGATCAGGCGGCAATCCTGCAACTCCTTGTCGATGTACGCGTCCCGGGCCGCCTCGCAGGTGACGTTGTTGAGGCAGGCCGCCCGAAGATCACGCCCGGCGCTGAGCGAGCCGCCATTGGGGCAGGCCATCCCCTTGTCGAGATGAACATCCCTGCCAGCCCTGAGTGTCGCGGCGTCGATCAAGCCGCGCACCCGAATATCACGGTTGGCACCCACGCGAAAGCCGTCACGAACCTCGCCGGCAACCTGAATGCTCCCGGTGAACTCCACGTTTCCGGTGGAGAAGTCGACGGTGTCGAGCTTAAGGGTGGTCGAGACGCGCAGGCCTTCGCGGTCCAGCTCGACAATGCCGTCGATGGTGGCTGTCAGCGTGCCGTCGGGGAGCACCTTGACGGAAGCGTCGATGACGGTGGATGTTTTCTTGCCGGGCTTGGCGGGAACCACCCGCCCGCGAACGTCCATGCCGTCGGTTCCCGAAGTAGGCAGCGTGAGGCGTCCGATCGTTTGCCCTTTGGTGACGAGCGGCACTCGTGCGCGGGAGTAGTGGTCGTTGGAGGCCCGCTTCTCCTGGGTCGGACGTTCACCCGGGTGGAGAACCTCACGCATGACAGCAACGGCACCGTCGGCCCCGTGGGTGGGGGCCCTGCCGGAGGCGACCGCGCGGACAAAGGGTTCAGGGCGAGTGTCGGAGTACTCGGCGAGGGCGGCGCGGATGGACCCGCGAATCTCGGGGGAGATGGGAACCCCGCGTTCGGCGAGCAGTCCGTGGACGTCCGCTTCCTGCAGGTCGCCCCTGGGCGTACCAGGCGCAATGACAAGCGAAGCCGACATCGCGTCGGGAGGAATGTCAACACGAATAGGAATCGGAGTGTCTGGCACGTGTGTCCCCGCGCCCCCCGGCGCGACGAAGTCACAACGGCGCGGTAGACCGCGGGTTGTTGTTGGTGTTTACGCGGCGGCCGGCGCCGACGCGGCTTGAGCGGCCGCGGCTGCGACCCCGGCCCGTTGAAGCGTTTCCTGAATCCGCTGGCTCAGCAGGTCCGGCGTGAAGGGCTTCACGACGTAGTTGTTCACGCCCGCCTTGATGGCTTCGATGACGCGGCTCTTCTCCGCCTCAGTCGTCACCATGATGATGGGCGTCTGCTTGTTGTTCTGACGCCAGGTCTTGACAAACGTCAGACCGTCCATGTTGGGCATGTTCCAGTCCACGAGCATGAGCTCGGGCTTGAAGGCCGGAGCCTTGCTCAACGCGTCCTGCCCGTCGCAGGCCTCCAGCACGTCGGTGTGCCCGAGCTGCGAAAGCACCGCCTTCTGGATGTTGCGCATCGTCTTCGAGTCATCTACCAGCAGAATCCGCATGATCGTGTACTCCAGCGCCGCGCGTGAACGCGGCAGTCCCCCAAAAGTTGCAGTTCAGGCCTGGGCGGTCGCGGGTGCATCGGCGGGAGTCGCCGGGGTCCGTGCGTCCTTGATCGACACTTCGATGTTCACGATTCCACAGTCGGTGGCGCACGGAATGACAACCGTGGGCACATCGCTCTGCTTGGCCAGAATGTGGTTCACGCCCAGCACGACGCTCGGGCAGCTGATGGAAACCTTGCGATCCTTGAACAGGGCCTTGGCGCCCCCGCTGACCATGTTGACCAGTTCGCCGATGGCGTCGGCGAAGTCGGGCGTGCCCGCGCCGTACTTCTGCCCGCAAAAGAGCGCGACGATGTTCTCCGCGGTCGTGTTCGAGAAGCTCAGCACCACACTCCCTCGCACGTCCCCGCTCATGCCGATGATCCCCGAGACATCGCTGCTCGGACCCTCGGCGGGCTTGACGTACGGCTCCTTGACGGTCACCGGCAGTTGCATCATCGTCGAAAAGACGTTGGAGATGCTGGCGATGAAAGGCTTGATGTAAATCGCGTCCATGTGCGTCCGTGCTCCTGAGAAAACGTGCTTGGCTAGGCTGCCGAGGCGTGATGCAGGGTCTCGGCCCGACGCATCAGCTCCGCCACATCGATGATCAGACTTACTCCCCCGTCGTCCCGAACCGTCGCGCCGCTGACCGCCCGCTTCGACGCCGGCTGCGACTCATCCAACGGCTTGATCACAACCTCCTGCTGTCCGATCAACTTCGACACCATCAGTCCGATCTTCCGGTCGTTCATCGACAACACCACCGCGAAGGGTTCCTCAACCATCTCGGGCCCGGAGACGAGCTCCATCACCTCCGCGGCGCTCACCAGCGGCAGCACCGTTTCACGCAGCCGCATGACCGCGTGCTCCCCGATGGTGTGTAGTTGATCGGCCTGCGGACGGACAATCTCCAAGATATTGGTGAGCGGAATCGCGTAGATTTCTCTGCCCACGCCCACCATCATGGCTGGGAGGATGGCGACGGTGAGGGGGATGATGATCGTGACGGTGGTGCCGCGCCCGGGCTCGCTGCTCAGCTCGATCTCGCCTTTGACCTTTTGAATATTGGTGCGGACGACGTCCATCCCCACCCCACGTCCGGAAAGATCACTCACTTTCTCCGCCGTCGAGAACCCGGCCTCGAAGATGAAGTTGAAGATCTCCCGGTCGGTCATCGCCGCGATCTTCTCGTCGGTGGTGAGCCCGCGTTCCACGGCTTTTTTGGCGATGCGATCGCGCAGCAGCCCGCGCCCGTCGTCGGCCACCTGCACCCGAACGTGGCTCCCCTCGTGGCTGGCCCGCAGCGTGATGGTGCCGGTCTCGTCCTTCCCCGACTTGGCCCGGTCTTCGGGCATCTCCAACCCATGATCGGCGGAGTTGCGCAGCAAGTGGACGAGCGGGTCGCCGAGTTCCTCGATCACCGACTTGTCGACTTCGGTGTCCCCGCCCTCGATCACGAGTCGCATCTTCTTGCCGGTCTTGCCGGCCAAGTCGCGGATCAATCGGGGATAGCGTCCAAAGAGCTTGTCCAGGGGCTGGAGCCGGGTGCGCATCACCGCCGTTTGAATCTCGCCCGTGACGCGATCCAGCGCCCCGGCCGTCAACGTGATCGCCTCGCTGAAGTCCGCGTCCGAGCATTCCAACATCTGGGCGCGGCGGGTCAGCGCCGAAACCCGGTTCTTCTGCAAGACCAACTCGCCCACCAAGTTCATGAGCGCTTCCAGCCGTGAAACGTCCACGCGAATGGTGTTTTCACCCGAGCCCTGCTTCCCGGCGCCGCTGGCGTCGGGCTTGGAGGCCGGGCCAGCCTGCGACGCTGACTCGGGGGGCGTCGGCTCCACGGTCACCGAGGCTGCCACAGGGGCCGGCGCGGCGCTGGCAGCGGGTGTTGCGATCTGCGACGTCGGCTGGGTCGCCGGCGCTGGGGTGTGAGCCGGGCACCAGGTGCCATCGATCCGGGCCACAGCTTCCAGACCGCATCCGGGAGGGAGCTGAAAGGGTGCGGAAACCTCGGATGAGTTCAGCAGCAAGGTGATGTTTTCAAGCAGGCAGCCGGTGGGCGGATCGCGAAGTTCCGCAGCCCGCACGCCCCGGGTCATTTCCGCCAGCAGTTCACACACCAGCAAGAGACGAGGCATGACCTGCTGCTGGCTTTCGTCGGCCAAGCTCGCAAGGTGCATCCCGGCTTGCTGAACGGTGGTGGCCAGCAGAACCATCGGCGCGAAGTCAAAGAACTGGGCGGTCCGAACGAGCTGCTCGCCAAGATCCGCGAGCTGGTCGCACTCGGGCTTGGCCGGCTTCTGGCCGCCGTTTCCCGCGAACTGCTGAATGGCGGTCGCGACTTTGGTGGTCGATTCGTCCAGGTCCGCGATCAGGAACTCCAGGAGGTCGGCCTTCCCGCCTTCGAGTTTCAGGGGTTGGAAGGGGATGGCCCCGGCGACGGAGGCAGGGGGCGTGGGAGCCTTCGTGGCAGGCGTGGCAGGAGCGATCGCCGGCGCGGGAGCCGCGACGGGCGTCGGGGCAGAGTGCCCCCCGCCCGGTTCGCCCATGGCCACCAGGCTGGTCACGAGCGCCTCGCGCGGCTCCGAAAGGGCCGAGCCGGACTCGATCTGCCCGAGCTGGCTCTTGATGAGGTCAACCGCTTCCAGCAGCAGATCCATGGCGGTGCGGTCGATGGCCGCCTGCCCGTTCCGCGCCGCGTTCAACGCGGTCTCGGCGGCGTGCGCAATCCGAACCAGCTGGGTGATCGCCAGAAACGAAGCGCTGCCCTTGATGGTGTGCAAAGCCCGGAAGACCTGGTTCAGCATCGCCGGTTCTTTGGGCGAGCGTTCCAGCACGACCAGATCGCTCTCGAGCTGAATGATCAGCTCGCCCGACTCGGTCAGGAAGTCACGCACGATTTCGGCATCAAACCCGCCCATACTCACGGTGGCGCACTCCTCGGGGCTCTCCCGCTCTTTCAGTTGTTCACGCGGACTTGCGATAGCAGAACGCGTGCGAGATCGGCATCGACGTGAAGGGCGTCGTTCCGGGGCGAATCGTCTCCGAATGCCCGATGAAGAGCGACCCGTCCGGGGCCAGTTGGTCCGCGAATGTCGTCAGCACCTGCGCCTTCATGGTGTCGTCAAAGTAGATCATCACGTTGCGGCACATGATCAGATCGAACGCCCCGAACCGCCGCGCTGCCATCCGGTCCTTCAGGTTGTGAAGCTCGAAGTGAACCATGCTGCGGACCGTCGAGTCCAGGTTCCAGTATGGGCCATCCTGCCGGAAGTAGCGCTGCTTGACCACGGGCGGAGTAGAACGCACGGCGTAGTCGGTGTACTTGCCCGTCTGGGCCTGATCGAGCACCTTCTCCGAAATATCCGTGCCCAGGATCTCGATCCGCCAGTCGGCCAGGCGCACGCCCAGGGTGCGATGCACCTGGATCGCCAGCGTGTAGGGCTCCTCGCCCGTCGAGCACGCCGCGGACCACAGACGCAGACGCTTGGTCCCCTTGCGGGCCTCGAGCAGCTCGGGCAGGATCTTCTTCTCAAAGACATCCAACTGAGGCTCGTTCCGAAAGAACGAGGTCTCGTTGATCGTGATCCGGTTGAACATCTCCTGGAACTCGTCCATCTGGTAGGGCCCCATGGTGAGGAACGCCAGATAGTCGTCGTACGTTTCCATCTCGAGCTCGCCCAGCCGGTGCCCCAGACGGGATTCGAGCACGTACTTCTTGGTGTCCGGGAAGTGGATCCCGCTGCGCTCGTAAATGATCTTGCGCAGGTCGTTAAACTGCTTGTCGCTCATCGACACCATCGTCGTAGTCATGTCGTCCTCTCTGGGGATTGGGAGAGCGCAGTGTGCGCTTCCCGGGTGGATCAGGCGGCTTTGTGCTTGCTGGTGGCGGCGTCCGCGTGGGCGGCTTCGGCGCTGAAGAGCTTGTCGATGTCCAGCAGAATCAACAGCCGGTCGGGCAGTTTGCCCACCCCGGCGATGAACTCCGCGTCGATCGAGCACGCCATCGGAGGCGCCGGCTCCACGATGTCGCCGCTGATCCGAAGCACCTCGTGTACCCGGTCCACAATGAACCCCAGCACCCGCTTGTGAACCTCGATGACCACGATCCGGCTCGTCTCGGTCTTCGCCGCAGCCGGCAGGTTGAACTTCTTGCGCAGGTCCAGCACAGGAATGATCTTCCCGCGAAGATTGATCACGCCCTCGACCTCGGGCGGGCTCTGGGGCACTCGCGTCAGCTCCATCATGCGGTTGATCTCTTGAACCGCCAGGATGTCAACGGCGAACTCCTCGCCCGCGACATCAAAGGTCACGAGTTGGAGTTGCCGCCCCGCGAAGGGCTGGTTGGTGTCGGTCGTCTTTGTCGTGCTCATGCTTCTGTCTCCGTGTGCCAGGCTCCCGACGGCCCCCCCGCCGGCTTGGTCCCGCTTTTCGCTCGCTCTCTATCGACCCCGCCGCGCCCCTGATTCATTCGTTCTGATGCGCCCTGTTCCGTGTGCGCCGGTCGCTCCGCCCAAATCGGGTGCTAGGCGGCCCGCAGCTTGGAGGCCTGCATCGTCGCCAGCGCCTGCCCGATCTGCGCTGGAAGCAGCATCGCCGACGTGATCCCCGCGTCGAACGCCGCGCGGGGCATCCCGTAGACCGCGCAGCTCTCCGCCGCCTGCGCGATCAGCATGCCCCCAGTGCTGTGCAGGCGCCTTCCCCCCAGCGATCCGTCGGCGCCCATTCCCGTCAGGATCACACCCAGTGCGTCCCGGCCCGCCGGCGCAGCCGCCGACGCCAGCAGCACATCCACGCTCGGCTTGTACAGCGCATCCGGGGGCTGATCGGTGATGTCGAGCTGGTAGCCACTGCCCCGGCGAATCACGCCTTGCATCCCGCCTTTAATCACATACGCCACGCCCGCACGCAGTGGACGCGAGGTGTCGGCGTGCTCCACCGCGATCTTGCACTGCTCGTTCAGGCGCGCCGCCAGGCTGGCCGTAAAGAGGGCGGGCATGTGTTGGGCGATCACCAATGGTGCCCCAAAGTCGGCGGGGATGGCATTGAGGACAGTTTCGAGGATGGGCGGGCCCCCGGTGCTCGAGCCGATCAGGACTAGCCCAAAGGCCCGGGTGCCAAGCGTGAAGTGGCTGGGCGCCTGGGTCGGCAACGTGGCGGTCTTGGCCGGGGTTGGCCCGGGACGCACGGGAGACGCCGTCAGTGCCCGGCGCGGGCGATGCTCTAACACCGCCCGGAGCTTGGCGATCAGGTCCAGCCGAAAGCTCTCGTTGGAGGCCCCGATCGCCTGCGGGTCTTTGGTGATGAAGTCTACCGCGCCCAGGCGCATCGCCTTGAGCGCCGCCTGGCTCCCGTCGGTGGTCAGCGTGCTGCACACAATCACGAGCGGGCGCGAGCTGGGCAGCGCCATGATTTTGGGAAGCGCGGTGAGGCCATCCATGACCGGCATCTCAATATCAAGAGTGACGACATCGGGCTGCAAGTCGCGGATCTTGTCCAGCGCATCCTGCCCGTCGCGGGCCACGCCCACGACTTCCAGCCCCGGCTCTTTCGCCAACAGCATTGGAATGGCCTTGCGCATGAACGCGGAGTCGTCCACGACGAGTACACGATGACCAAAATCGCGAGTAGTCACGGACTGGGCTCCACGCAGGAACTGCGAGCTCTGATCGATTTCCGATTCCCCGCCTGTTGGAACGGTGGGAAACCGGGGGCGATTTACTCGAAGCCGCGCGGGCGGGGGTGCAAAAAACCACCGGCGTCCTCGATGGACGCCGGTTTTGGGTGTTGCCTGCACCAGTTTCAGTCGCCACCGGCCTTTACGGCTCGGACGACCGGTTCACGGGATCTATTTCTCAGGAGCAGCCGGGGTTGGCTTGGGTGCAGCGTTCTGGGACCCAAGGCTTTCCGAAAGTCCGGGAATCTGGCTCGCGCCGGTCCGCACCTGCGCGGTGCTCTGCCGCACGTCGTCGCCGATGGGCTCTGCGCGCCCGCCCAGGTGCTGGGCCAGGAACGCCTCGGTCACCGCGTTGAAGGCGAGGTTGTTGGCCGGGCGAGCAAACCCGTGTCCCTCGTCTGGATACAGCACGTACGTCACCGGAATGTTCCGGCTCTGCATCGCCGAGACGATCTGGTCCGCCTCGGCTTGCTTCACGCGCGGGTCGTTGGCACCCTGCCCGATCAGCAGTGGCTTCTTGATCTTGTCCACAAAGTTGATCGGGCTGCGGCTGGCCAGGAACTTTTTCCCCTCTTCGGTGCGAAAGTCGCCCACCCGCTGGGTGAACTGCTCGACCAGCGGCGCCCAGTAGGGGGGGATGCTGTTGAGCAAGGTCAGGATGTTGCTCGGGCCGACGATGTCCACCCCGCACGCGAAGGTGTCGGGGGTGAAGGTCAGCCCCGCGAGCGTGGCGTAGCCCCCGTACGAGCCCCCCATGATCGCGATCTTGTCTTTGTTCGAGACGCCCAGCTTAACGGCCCAGTCGACAGTGTCGAGCAGGTCATCGTGCATCTTGGCGCCCCATTCCTTGTTGCCCGCGTTGAGGAACTTCTTGCCAAAGCCGGTGGACCCGCGAAAGTTGACGCTGATGACCGCGTAACCACGGTTGGCCAGCCACTGGTGGTAGGGGTTGAAGCCCCAGGTGTCGCGGGCCCATGGACCCCCGTGCACGAAAAGCACGGTGGGAAGGGGCTTGACCGTCGCCTTGGGGTCGGCCTTGCCAGTATCAATGACCCCGCCCAGGTCCGCCCGGTCCGACGGCACCGTGACATACGCAACCAGATCCAGCCCATCGCGGCTCTTGATCACCGTCGAGTGCATCGGCGCCAGCGTCGCGCCTTCGAGCTTGCTGCGATTGGTGTACAGGAACTTGGCCTTGCCGGGCTTGCCGCCGGCCGGGTCGCGTTCGTACAAGTACACCTTCGCCGGCGCGTCCGCCGGCGCGAAGCCCACGATCCACTTCGAGTCATCCAGCGAGCGCGACTGCACGCCGATCTCGCCCTGATCCAAAGACCTCAAATAGTCCAGATCCGCCTGGATGCTCTTGTCGAGGACCATCCACTGCGTGCGGTCATAGGTGAAGCTCGCAGCCTGAACCGTTTTCCGGGTCGGGTGCATCAGAATCGCCCCGAGATCCGCCTTGGGGTTCGAGGCCACGACTTGGGCTTTGTCGGTCGCCAGATCGACAAGCGTGAGCTGCGACGTATCCGTCGAGCGGCTGTCGCTCAAGTACACCGACCCGCCGTCGGCGCTGAAGCCCAGCGGCGAGGTGGCCAGCGAGTCGGCCATCGGCACGGTCTGCCACGGCACAAAGCCGCTCTCGTCGTCGGCCTTGTAGATCGCCTGCCCGCCGTCGGGGGTTTGCTTGAGCGCCAGGCGGATCTTGAAAGTGTCGTCGGTGACGAACTCGACGAACTCATCGTTCTGCCGAAGCAGCTCCATCTTCCCGGTGTTGATGTCCACCACGTAAAGATCGTGATATTGCGGGTTGCGGTTGTTCAGCCCGATGAGCACCTTGTCGGGGAACTTGGGGCTCGGGTCATTCAGCAACGCCGCGGGGCGAAGGGGCTTCCCGCTGGGGAGCATGATCGCATTGCCGTCGGGACCTTTGATCTCATCGAACGGGGTGAGGTCTTTGGCCACGCCGCCGGTCGCGGGGACGGAAAAGACCTTCCAGTTTTCGTCCCCGCCCTGATCCTGCAGGTAGAGAACGTGCTGGTTGTCGTGGGCCCACGAATACCTGCGGATGCCGCGGGTGGTCTCGCGGGTAATCGCCTGGGCCTTGCTCATGTCGTCGCTGGGCGCCACCCACACGTTCATCACGTTCTCGACCGGGGCCAGATAGCTGATCCACTTTCCGTCCGGGCTCAGTTGGGCGCCCGCCCGATCCGGGTTACCGAACAGGGTCGCGCGTGGGATCAGCGGCACATCCCCGCCGAACGCATACGACGCCGCAACCAGCAGACCAAACGCCCCGACACGAGAAAACCTGTTCATCGCCGAATCTCCAGGCCCGGACGCAAGGCCCCACGCGCACAGCAGGGCACCAGCCGGGAAGCAGGGTACTTGGGAATGTTAGCAACAGATTTCGGGGCCCAAAGCCTGTGCGTCGCGTGCCACCGAGGACTCAACGCAGCCCTCGGTGCCACGCCTCGCACTCCAAGGCCAACCGAAATCTCACTTCGCGGCCACCATCGCCGGCTGGTTCGCGTGCCCGGGCAACAGCGGCAGCAAACGTTCCCCGATGTTGCGCACCTCTTCGTGCATCGGGCTGCACTGGGCCAACACCAGGTCGATCCCCAGCTTTTCGTACTCGCCGATTCGCTCCGCGAGCTGCGTGGGCGTGCCCACGAACTTCGGCCTCAGGCCCCGGTTCGACACCGAGTAATCCTCCAGGCTGATGTTGGTCCGCAGCTTGGAGCCAGTGACGAACGCCTGGTACGTTTCGTAACTCTTGGCGTCGGCGTGGACATCGATGATGCGGCTGAACTCTTTCTTGGCCTCGGCTTCCGTCTCGCGGCACACCATGTACGCCGCCATGCCGAACTTCAAGGGGGGGAGCCCGGCCTTGTCACGCCGGCGCTTCATGTCCTCGATCAGGCCCCCAATGGCCTCGGGGGTGTCGCCGTGCATCAGATAACCGTCGCACTCGTTGGCGATCATGTCGCGCCCTTCGTCGGACTCGCCCCCCGCCCAGATGGGCACGCCGGGCTTCTGCACGGGTTTGGGAGAGAGGACGGCGCCGCGATTCTTGTAAAAGGTGCCGTCGAGGTTGAAGACATCCTGCGACCACATGCCCTTGAGCACCCGGGCGAACTCGGCGGAGCGCTGGTAGCGCTGGGTGTGGTCCAGCCACGCCCCGGTGTACATCTCCATTTCTTCCTTCCACCACGCCGAGACGAGGTTGAGCTCGAAGCGACCGTTGGAGATGTGGTCGATGTTGGCGGACATCTTGGCGACGATGCCGGGAAACCGGAAGCCGGGGCGGATGGCGGCCATCAGGCGAATCCGCTTCGTCACCGCCGCCAATGCCGCGATGGTGGTCCAGCACTCCAGCACCGGGGCATCATGCCCGCGAATGTCGTTGAGGTTGAGCTCCGCCACCAGCAGGGTCTCAAAGTCGAGGTCATCAGCCGCCTGGGCCACCTGCTTGTTGTAGTCAAAGGTCCAGTCCATCCCCTCGTCAGGGACGTTGCGAAGCCAGGCGCCGAAGATGGGAAGCCACAAACCGATGCGAGTGCTCATGTGTGTTCCTTGAAGTCCCACGAGCCCGAAGCGCCGGCGATGGTCACTGCGATGCAGGAACCTCTCGACGCTGCGCCGGGGCGTTGTTCCTAAATAAAGGCCGTTTCGGTGTCAGATGCGTGATTGAGATGCAAAGCCGCTTCAGGGCTGAGGCACCGAACATCGCTCGGAGGCCGCCGCCAGCTCCCGGGCCATGAGCGCCATCAGTCGCTGAGTCGCCCCGCCCTGGCCGGCGTCGGCCTCGATCGCCGGGTTGTAGTTGGTGGTGCCGTTGATGTCGTAGACGAACTTGTTGCCCGAGGCGTCCTCGATGAACTCGATCCCGCAGACGTCCAGCCCCTGGCCCGCGATGAACCCCCGCAACTGGTCGAGAATGGGGTCGTCAAACCCGTGCCGCAGCGAGAACTTCGCCCCGGCGGTGCTGCATGTGCCGCACCCGTCAGCGGGGCAGAGTTCAAACCCCTCGGCGGTGCTGGAGCGGATGGCGTAGACAAACTCGCCCCCGACGAACTCGCAGCGGGTGATGCAGGGCTCAGCCGCCCGGATGTATTCCTGGATCAGCCACACCCCATCGGGTGATTCGCTCAGGTCGGCGCTGGCGAGGTACGCCTCCAACTGGGAGAGCTCGGAAACCAGCCGCACGCCGAGTCCTTTGCCCCCGCGGTTGGGTTTCAAGATAAACGGCGTGCCGATGGCGGGAATGGCCTCGCGGGCACCCGCGAGAATCTCCTTGGCCCCGCCGATTACCGCCAGCGTGCGGGGGGTGGCAATGCCCGCGGCATTCAACGCCGCGTGCTGCTGCAACTTGGACATTTCTAGTGTCAGCGCCCGGGTCCCATTCAGCACCCTTCGCCCATGGGACTCGAGCCAGCCGACCAGTTCCCGCGCGTGCGTCACGGCGTGTACATGCCCGCGCGTGTGCGAGCTCGCGCTCATGCGATTGAACCAGATCCCCTCGGGGGGTTCTTTGTCGAGGGCCAGGCGCCCGGCGTCGGTGTACCACTCCGCCCAGGGCACGCCCGAAGCCTCCAGGGCCTTGCCCAGGGGGACGATCCAGTCCGGGTGTTCGTTGATGATGTATGCCCGCACAAGAAGCTCCAGTGGGCCCTGGCTTGGCCCGTTTCGCATGAGACCTAATCAGATTAGACGTCGCGCGGGCCCCGGGGGTTACAGACAGCTGCCCAGAGCCCGAAATGGGCGCGCAATACGGGCTTTGGGGCGCTCCCGACAGGTTGACGGCTCGGTATCCTTCTGACATGTCCAAGCGAACCACATCGAACCGAGCCAAAGCCCGCGAGGTCGCCCCCCCGAGGGGCCTGACATTCCCGCTTCTCCACCTTGACCGGTGGATCAAAGCCAACAAGGCACACCTGAAGCCCCCGGTCAGCAACAAGCAGTTGTTCGTCGGCGCGTCGGATGCCATCGTCTTCGTGAGTGGGGGGCCCAACACCCGCAACGACTACCACGTCAACCCCACCGAGGAGTTGTTTTTGCAGTTGAAGGGCGACATCGCGGTGCGCATCCGCCCGCTGGATGGTTCAAAGCCCCACGACGTGGTGGTGAAGGAAGGGGAGTTGTTCATGCTGGATCGGTGGGTGCCGCACCGCCCGCAGCGACCGGCGGGGACGGTCGGGCTCATCATCGAGTTTCCCAGGCCCAAAGGCCAGCTCGATGCCCTGCGCTGGTATTGCCCAACGTGTGACCAACTCGTGCACGAGGCCCGCTGGCGGCTCATGAAGATCGACGAGGATCTGGCGCGGGTCATGGAAGACTTCTGGGGTGGAAACGCCAAACGCCGTACCTGCAAGCAGTGTGGCACCGTCATCGAGCGCGCCGGAGCGATCGCGCTCAAGGGCAAGACCGTACGCGCCGCCGGCAAGCCCGCGCGAAAGCCGGCGCCGCGGACAACCAAAAAGCAGGCTCGTAAGGCCGGCGCCAAGTCATGAGCCACGCCCAGGCCAACCAGCCCCGGTCAAACCCTTCGCCCGCGAGCGTTCTTCCACCGGGCTTCCCGGCGATCGATCTGCACACCCACATGCTGCCCGAGCGCTGGCCCAGTTGGACCAAGCGCTCGGGCTACGCGGGGTGGATCGAGTTGGCGCATCTGGAGCCGGGGTGCGCCAAGATGATCCGCACCGAGCCCGGGGGAGGCTATACCGCCTTCCGAGAGATCAAGTCCAACTGCTGGGACCCGGCAGTACGGCAGCGCGAGATGGATGGAATGGGCATCCGCGTGCAGGCGCTCAGCACCGTGCCGGTGATGTTCAGTTACTGGGCCAAGGCGGCCGACGCGCGAGATCTGGCCCGCGTGGTGAACGACCATCTGGCCGAGACTTGCCGAGCCGCGCCGACGCGGTTTGTGGGTCTGGGTACGTTGCCGATGCAGGACCCCGACATGGCGTGCGCGGAGCTTGATCGCTGCGTGAAGGAACTGGGCATGCCGGGGGTGGAGATCGGCACGAACGTGAACGGCGCGAATCTGGACGACCCGGAGGTGGAGCGGGTGCTGGCCCACGCCGCCAAGCTGGGAGCGTGTGTGTTTGTTCACCCGTGGGACATGGTGCAGTTTGGCAAGGGCCCGCACGGGTCCTATGTGGATCGCATGCAGCGCTACTGGATGCCCTGGCTGGTGGGCATGCCCACCGAGACGACGATCGCGATGGCGAGCGTGATCTTCGGCGGCGTGCTGGATCGGCTGCCCACACTCCGTCTTTGTTTTGCGCACGGGGGCGGGAGTTTTCCGGGCACGCTTGGGCGTTTGTCGCATGGGTTGGCGTGCCGGCCGGACCTATTTCCTAAGGCAGCCGCGGATCCCCGCCAGTATCTCCGCCAAGGGACGACCCCGGCCCGCGTCTACGTCGATTCGCTGGTGCACGATGCCGCCACGCTGCGCGAGCTGGTCGAGCTCTTTGGCTCTGCGCGGGTGTCACTGGGCAGCGATTACCCGTTTCCGCTCGGAGAAGAGCGCCCGGGCGCATTGGTCGCGTCCATGGCGAACGAGCTGGGCCCGTTGGGCGTCGCTGACGTGCTGTGCAACGCCCCGTTGCAGTTTCTCGGGCTGGCGCGCGAGCGTTTTGCGAGCGTGCCAAACTGACGAGCTCGCGGGAGTTTACTTGGCCTTTGGTGGGGCGTCACCCGCCAGAAACAGTGCCCTATCGGACTGGTCGCATCCCCGATGGTTCCGCCTTTGCGGGCGGGGTTGGGTTCTTTTGAGCCAATTCCTCCCGCTTTCCTTGCCGTCCCTCGCGCATGCTGCATGTTGTAGGTGAAGCCGATTCTGGATCCATGTTGCCACATCGTGCGTAACGACTGGTGGCGCATGCCCGGCGTCGGCGGGACAGGAACGTCCAAAGACTCGGGAAGGGAGCACGTATGTCGCAGACTTGTCGTTCGCTCGGGCTGTATGCCCGTGTTGGTTGTCTATTGCTCGCCCCGGCGGGCTTGGCTCAGGCCGGGATTATCACCTCGGTCAGTTACTTTGCGGAAACGCCCCACACGCTGATCAACTTTGAGACCGACGGCGCGGGGAATGCCATCAGCCTGATCCAAGGCCAGAGCCAGGTTCTGCCCAGCAACTCCTACGCGGCGTTGGGCGTGACGTTCAACTCGCCCCTGCGCTGGGTCAACGACGGGAACGCCGCGTTTGACGGCGCACAAGCCGCGCTGGGCTCGGGGTCGATCGGCATCCCCAGTTCTTTCGCGTCGACGGTCGATTTGAGCTTTTCGGGCACGGTGCGGGCCTTCGGGTTTTTCGTCGCCAACAACTCGCGGCTGGATCCGGTGGGCCCGAGCATCACGGCCTACGACGCGGCGGGGAACATTCTGGAGAGTCTGGCCTGGGGCTCGCAGTTCATCGCGGGCAGTGTGACGGTGGGCAACGCCCGGGCCGACTATGGCTTTGCGGGGCTTTACTCAGCCACACCGATCGCCCGGGTGGTGATCATCAAGCAGGCCGCGCTGCTGGATGATCTTCGCTTCGGGAGCGCTGTGGTCCCCGCGCCCGGGGTGCTGGGGGCGATGGCGGTTGCTGGCTTGCTCGTGACCCGCCGACGCCGGGCCTGAGCCACTGGCCCTGATTCGCCCGACCACGCCGTCGTTTCCACCATTGACCCGGACCATCGAGAACGAAGGCCCGGCGTCATCTGTTTTACGACGCCTCTCGAAGAGCATGCGTAGCCATTGGCGCAGCCCAGAGGAGTTCACGCATGCCGCTCATCGACATCGGCCAGCCCGTCCCAAGCTTCGAGATGACCGACCACACCGGTGCCCCCGTAGCCCGCGAAGCCCTGGCGGGCTCGCGCTTTGTTCTCTTTTTCTACCCCAAGGACGACTCAAAGGATTGCACCACGCAGGCGTGCGAGTTCAGCAACGCGGCCAAGGCCTTTGCGGGCGCCGGCGTGAAGGTCTTTGGCGTCAGCCCCGACAGCGTGAAGGACCATCAGAAGTTCGTTGCCAAGTACGGGCTGGGCTTTCCGATTCTGGTGGACCAGCGCGACGCCTCCGGCACGCCGGGCATGTGCCACGCCTTTGGGGTGTGGCAGGAAAAGAGCATGTACGGCCGCAAGTACATGGGGGTGGTGCGGACCACCTATCTGGTCGATGCGGATGCAAAGGTGGAGCGGCGCTGGGACAAAGTGAAGGTCACCGGGCACGTGGGCGAAGTCTTGCAGGTGGTGTCCGGCCAACACGTTGCCAAGCCGGCGGCGAATAAGGCAGCCAAGGCCGCGCGAGCCACCGCGATCAAGGACGACAGCTCAGAGTCCCCCAAGGCCAAAAAGGCACCCCCAAAGCCAGCAAAAAAGCCAGCCAAGACCGCAAAGGAGAAGCCCGCATCAAAGAGTGCCTGACGCTGCTGGAGCATGATCGGCCAAGCCGGGGCATTAGGCGACCCCGAACAGCACCGCCGCGAGATTGGCGGCGTTGAAGAGTACATGCATCGCGATCACCACCCCCAGGCGTTTGGTGCGTTCGAATACCACGCCCCAGATCACCCCCAGCGCGCCGATCTCGATCAGGGCCGGACCGGGCAGCCCAGCGCCGACATGGGCCAGCACGAAGGCCCCCGACGCCACCAGCACGCTGGCCCACGCCGAGCCGGTAACGCGCAGCACGAACGACTGAAGGAGCCCGCGATACAGGGCTTCCTCGAAGATCGGCGCGGCAAGCACGGCGCACGCAGCGATGATCCAGGTCCAGATGCTCTCGGGGTGGTCGCGAAGAAGCTTGAGCACGGGGTGGGCGAGTTGGTCGGGCGGGGGATAGCCAAGCAGTGAGGAGCCCGCGATGGCCGCGTTGCCGATGGTGATGGCCACCGGCAGCGCGAGCACCCCAAGCCCCAGTCCGAGGCAAAGAGAGCGGGTGTCGATCGGCAGCCCGGCCTTGGGGGCACCGGTGCGAAGGAGATGAAGAAGGAAGAAAGCCACGGGGAGGCCCGCGCCGTACGCGCCGAGCTGAATCCACGCCTGTGCCTTGGGGGAGCCTGAGGAAACCCCGCTGGAAATGCCTGGGAGGCCATGGACCGCGCTCGCGCCCAGCCCCAGAGAAAGAAAGACCATGGCCACGGCGCTCGCCCAGATCCACGCGGGCTGTTCGTCAACCCCGCGGCTGCCGGCCATGGCAGCGGGGCGGAGCCAGCCCCGCCACCACAGGACCACAAGGATGAGGAGCGCGGCGGCCAGATTCCCCCACATCCACGGGTTATGCGACATCCATTCGAGCCCGACTGTGGCCCCCATGGTGGCAGGAGTCGCGCGTGGGGATGAATTGGAAACTTCTGAAGCGCGGGCGGGGGCGGGGGAGACAACAATCATGGCGAGAAACGCCGCGATCATGAAGACCCTTGCCACCATCATCGAGCACACCCGCCAGCGCGTCGCATCGGCCAAAGCCCGCGAGCCGGAGCCGTCGCTGCGGGCCCGCGCGGAGGGAACGCCCCCCTGCCGAGACTTCGTCGGGGTGCTGCGGGGGCCGCGCCGGCACGCGGCGATCATCGCAGAGGTGAAGCGCAAGAGCCCGAGCGCCGGGTGGATGCGCCCGGAGTACGCGAGCGAAGATTTTTCGCCGGAAGTCATGGCAGAAAAGTATGAGCGGGCCGGGGCGGGAGCGATCTCCTGCCTCACCGACCCCGAGTTTTTCGCCGGCGACCTCGCGTACCTCGCCCGCATCCGGCGGACGTGCTCGCTGCCCGTGCTTCGCAAGGACTTTGTGGTCGACCCCTGGCAGGTGTGGGAAAGCCGGGCGGCGGGGGCGGACGCGGTGCTGCTGATGGCCGAGTGCCTGGACGACGGGGCCCTGCGAGAGAGCGCGGCCATCGCCACCCAACTTGGGCTCGGGGTGCTGCTCGAGATTCACGACGAAGCCAACTTCGAGCGCGGGCTTGCGGTTTTTCAGGCTCATCCCGGCAAAATCCTCCTGGGCATCAACAATCGTGATCTCGCAACCATGAAGGTTGATATCTCGCACACGCCCCGGCTGGCGGCCCGCGTCCCCGACCCCTCGTGGCTCGTGAGCGAGTCGGGGATCCAGACCCCCGCCCACCTGGCCCTGCTCGCACAGGCCGGCGTGCGGATCGCGCTGGTGGGCGAACACCTCATGAAGCAGCCCGACCCCGGCCTGGCGCTGGCGGCGCTCTTCTCCAGCGGGCAAGGCTAACTTTGTGTCCCGCGGTCCCGTCGCGGGTTGCTCCCTCGCGGGTTGTTGGAGTCGCTCCTTATGCTTGCACGCTTCCAGTTGTCGGGGTGGTCTTGGGCTCGGTCTTTGGTGGTGGCGCTGTGCGTTGGGGCTCTCGCGGGTCACCCCGCGCTGGCCCAGCCCGCGCCGGGCGAAGATGAACGAACCTCCGAGCCCTTTGACCCGCACCAGCAGCAAGAGCAGCCCACACGCGATGCTCAGCCGGCAACCCCTCCCGCTGCGAAGCCTCCCGCGCCGGCCCGCCCGGCTCAGCCCAGGTTGCCCCCCGCGACCGACCACCCCGGACACGCATACTTCGTGCGGGCGGCTGACGCGGTCCGGCAAGCCCGGGCCTTCTCATATCACCTCTCCATCCGCGGCACCGGGTCGCTGGGCTCGCGCAGCTCCACCACCGAGGCCGACCTCTGGCTGGTGAGGGCCTCCCCGGCCGTCCTCCCCGGGTGGCATGTTCGCGCCAAGGGCTCCACCACCAGCGGGTTTGGCGGCACCGTCGCTTTCGATGTCGCGTGGCTCGAATCGACTGTGGAGTGGGTTGACACCGAAGCCAAAAAGGTCATAGAGCGAACCCTCCCCGAAGCCCGCAAGGCCAAGCCCGTCGCCTCGGCCGGGCTGGCCCGCTTCGATGAACTGACCAACGCGCAGCCCTTCAAGAAAGAACTCGAAGCCTCGGACTACGCCATCGAGGAACGCGCCCAGGTCGGAGGCGTGGAGTGCGATGTGGTGCTCGCGACGGTGAACAACGGGCGCCTGCGGGTGCGATGGTGGTTGGGTGTGGAAGATCATCTGCCGCGAAAAAGCGAGGCGCTGCTCAGCGGCGCCGACGCGGGCTCGCGGATCAATGAGCTCACCAGGCTGCGGGCCGGGCAGAAACGCGAAGAGATCGCCCCTGCGGATTTGCGAGTGCCGATTCCGGAAGGATTCACCGAAGACCGGGTGGTCCCGGCGGCCAAGCCCGCGGTGGTTCCCCCCACGCCAGAAAATCACGAGCCGGGCGGGTTGGCGCCAAGCAAAGCTCCCGCGGATGTCGCCACGGCCAAGCCGTCGGCGCCACAACTTAGAATGGCCCCGGAGTTTGAACTGACCAACGCCGCGGGCACGAAAGTGTCGCTGGCGACATTGCGCGGGAAGGTCGCCATCGCCGAGTTTGCTGGCACCTGGTCGCTGGGGGTGGGCGAGGCTCGCCGCGATTTTCAGGCGCTGCTGGATCGCTACAAGGGTCAGGCGCTAGTGGGGGTGAGCTTCGCGGTTCGTGAACGCAGCAAAGACGCGGCGATCGACGAGTATCGCCAGGGTGGGTTCACATTTGATCTTCTTCTGGAGGCCGACACCGTCGCGAAGAGCTTTGGCGTCTCCGGTTTCCCCTCATATGCCTTGATTGGCCCCGAAGGAGAGCTGCTCAAAGGCCCCGCGCCCTATCGCGCCGGGGTGAGCATGGAGGGGCTGGCGGATGCGATCAACGCAGCCCTCGCAAAGCTCGGAACCGCCTCGGTGCCCGACGCCCCCCCGCCCAAGGAAGTCGATGGCCCCGCCTCGCCCGCGTCCGGCGCGCCCGCGAGCGGTGCGAAGCCCGATACTCGGCCTTAGGGCCGCGAGAAAAGGCGTTGGGTCCGATGCGAGCGGGCTGACTTGAGAGGGCCTGGGCCTGTGCGTTGTTCGCGGGGGACAACTCTCTACACTTGGGAAATGGCTTCAAGCAACACCTTTGCCGATGCCCCCTCGCCCCTCATCGGGGTGGTGATGGGCTCGCGCTCTGACTGGGAAACGATGCGTCACGCCAGCGAGACGCTGGAGGGGCTGCAGGTGCCCCACGAAGTGAAGGTCGTTTCGGCCCATCGCACGCCGGATTGGTTGTTCGAATATGCCGAGGCGGCGCCGGAGCGGGGTCTGAGGCTCATCATCGCCGGCGCAGGCGGGGCGGCCCACCTGCCGGGCATGTTGGCGTCCAAGACTCCGCTGCCGATCGTGGGAGTGCCCATCGAGAGCCACACGCTCAAGGGGATGGACTCGTTGCTCTCAATCGTGCAGATGCCCGGGGGCGTGCCGGTGGCGACCATGGCAATCGGCAAAGCCGGGGCGATCAACGCGGGTCTTTTCGGGGCGGCGGTGTTGAGCCTTTCCGACCCCGCGCTCGCCCAGCGCCTGGTTGCGTATCGCGCCGAGCAAACCCAGCGCGTGTTGGACACCCGCGACCCACGCCGGGCCTGAATCTTTCTCCACGGAGACGCGACGAATGCTCATCGGTGTGCTGGGGGGCGGACAACTCGGCCAGATGCTGGCGCTGGCGGGCATGCCGCTCGGCCTGCGGTTTCGGTTTCTGGATCCCACGCCCAACCCGCCCGCCGCAGCGGTGGGGGAGGTGGTCACTGGCGCCTTCGAAGACGAGGCGGTGCTTGCGAAGTTTGCCGCCGGCGTGGATGTGGTGACGTACGAGTTTGAGAATGTGCCGGGGGCGAGCGTGCGCTGGCTGGCGCAGCGCGTGCCGGTCTATCCGCCGCCGCAGGCCCTCGAAACCGGCCAGGACCGGCTGAAGGAAAAGACCGCCTTTCGCGAGCTGGGGTTCGCGGTGCATGATTTTGAGAATGTCGAGCCCGGCGACGATGGGCTGGGGGCTGTTGCCAGGCTGGGCTTGCCGCTGGTGGCCAAAACCCGCCGGATGGGCTACGACGGCAAGGGGCAGATGGTGCTGCGAACCGCCGCCGACGCGGCCCGGCTCCGCGCTACCTTGGGCGATGGGGCGTTGCTCATCGAACGCCTTGTGACCTTCAAACGCGAGCTCTCGATCATCGCGTGTCGCGGGCGCGACGGGGCGTGCGTGACGTATCCGCTGACGGAGAACGTGCACGAGGGGGGGATTTTGCGGGTGAGTCGCGCCCCGGCGGCGGAGGTGGACGCTGCGACCGAGCGAAGCGCTCGTCAACACGCCGAAGCGCTGCTGCAGCGCCTCAACTACGTGGGCGTGCTGGCCGTTGAACTCTTTGACACCGGCACAGAGCTCTACGCCAACGAGATGGCCCCGCGTGTACACAACAGCGGGCACTGGACGATTGACGGGTGTGAAGTGAGCCAGTTTGAGAACCACTGCCGGGCGGTGGCGGGCCTGCCGCTGGGTGAGCCGGGTGTGCGGGGCAGCAGCGTGATGGTGAACTTCATCGGCGCGATGCCCCCGGTGGCCGAGCTCCTCAAGATTCCCGGGGTGCGGGTGCATGACTACGGCAAGGAGCCACGCGCGGGACGCAAGGTGGGGCATGCGACGCTGGTGGGGGCGGGGGCCGTCTTGACGCAGACGTTGATTGCGGCGGCGGCAAACGGCCAGATCGCAAGTTGCTAAATCGCCGAAACCGTCTTTCGAGCGTGTGCAGGCCCCGGTTTGGATCTACTGCCGCGGCTGCTGCGGCAGGCTGTCCTTCGCGATCGCCCCGCGCATGGCCGTGTCCGCCTGAACGTTCTGAAGCTTGTAGTAATCCAGCACGCCCAACCGCCCGTTGCGGAAGGCGTCGGCGATGGCCTTGGGAATCTCCGCTTCGGCCAGCGTCACCAGCGCCCGGTTTTCTTCCACTTTGGCCTTGTTTTCCTGTTCGAGGGCCATAGCCAGGGCGCGGCGCTTTTCCGCCTCGGCCTGGAAGCGCTTCTTGTCGGCCTCGGCCTGGGCTTGCTGGAGCTGAGCGCCGATGTTCTCGCCGACGTCGACGTCGGCGATGTCGATCGAGAGGATCTCGAAGGCGGTCCCGGCGTCCAGGCCCGACTTCATGACCGTCTTGCTGATGTCGTCAGGGTTTTCCAGCACCGCCTTGTGGTCGTGGGCCGAGCCGATGGTGCTGACGATGCCCTGGCCGACGCGGGCGATGATGGTTTCTTCGGTGGCACCGCCGACGAGCCGCGCGATGTTGGTGCGCACGGTCACGCGCGCCTTCACCTTCAACTGAATGCCGTCCTTGGCAACGGCGTCGATGGTCGAGCGCTGCCCCTGCGGGGCGGGACAATCGATGACCTTGGGGTTCACACTGGTGTGAACAGCGTCGAGAATGTCGCGTCCGGCCAGGTCGATGGCGGTGGCGGTGCTCCAGGGGAGTTCGATGCGGGCACCCTGAGCCGCGATGAGGGCGCTGATGACGTTGCTGACTCTGCCCCCGGCCAAGTAGTGAGTCTCGATGAGGTTGGTGGAGATATCCATCCCGCTCTTGACAGCCCGGATGCGGTTCATCACCACGGTGCGGAGATCCACGCGCCGCAGGCGCATGCCCACCATATCGAGCAAGCCCACCGGGGCGTTGCTGGTCAGGGCCTGAATGTACAGGCTCATGAACTGAAGCAGGTAGACCACCGCGAAGATGACGAAAATGCCCACGACCAGCAGCACCACGAGAATGATCGTGTTGCTGTTGCCCCCGCCCGCACCCCCGGCGGGTTGGGCAAGGGCGGCGGTGGTCAACATGGTGAGCGCGGCGGCGGCGGCGCTGATGGAGCGAACAAAACTGCGAAGCATTCCAAAGCCCTCCTGAGGATCTTGCCGTGCGCTGGTCGCCCGGCCAAGCGGGGAAGTGTAACGTCGAGAACCGCCGGCGTGGCTGTCAAATCCGGAGGTCCCGAAAAATGCGCGCACACCCGGTCAGTGCAGCTCGCGAACCTTGATCGACGGGCCCGAGATCGAGATGATCCGGACCCGGGCGCCGACGGGAACAAAGCTGGATTCGGAGATGACTTCCATCCGCGTCCCGCCAAAGTCGGCGGCCCCGATGGGCCGAAGGTCTGACACGACGACGCCTTCTTTGCCGATGAGGGATCGAGACTTGAGGTCGGTCGCCGCCTGCTGCTGACGCTGCTGCTCCTGCTCTTCATCGGTGGGGGCGCCAATCACCCTTCGCCCCAGCCCGGTGTGAGGCCAGACCTTGAGCCCCCAGTAGAAGGAGGCGGGCCCCAGCACCAGCATCACCAGCGAGCCGATCGCTCCCCACAAGAGGTCATAGAAAAACAGGCACCCCACTCCGACGAGGGCCATGACCGCGGCGCTAAGCGCAAAGGCCCCGGCGGCGGAGACAAAGAACTCCAGCGATAGCAGCACGATCGCCAGACCGATGAGCCCAAGACCCCAGACGAGCAGTGATTCCATCGGGTGTTCTTTCAATCTCGGCCCAGGTCGCGGGCCGGTTCTGGGCCTCAGGCGATGGCCTTTGGTTCCACCCACACCCAAGGTCCTTCCACGCGCACCACCCGCACGGGCGTGCCGGAATCAATGTAGCCGGAGACCGCCGAGGCGTCGAGCAAGCGTTCACCGATGCGAATGCGTCCGCCGGGCCTGAGGGGAGAGATGGCGACGCCCTCCTCACCGACCCTCGCGTCGTCGTCCCCTGCGGGGTTCATGGCCAGCAGCAGGTTGCTGGACTCGTCGTCGTTGGTGGTGAGGACAAGCTTGTTGAGCAAGGGCAACGACCCAAAGTGCCTGCCGATCTGCCACATGCTCAGCCCGGCGGTGAGGACCGCCATGAGCGTGACCAGGGCTCCGTAGGCCAGCCCACTTTGGGCCTGGGGCGAATCGGGGAAGAGTCCGCTCCCGCCGGGGACAAAGGTGGCGACGAGCCCGACAAAGAGCAAAATCAGCCCGGCGATCCCGGCTACCCCAAAGCCGGGCAAGACGAGGATTTCAAGGAGCAGCAGAACGAGCCCGGCGAGGATGGCCGCGACTTCCCACCAGTTCGCCATGCCGATCAGCATGGGGGGGGCGATGAGTGCGACCAGCGCGATCAGCGAGATGGCGGCTGGGGCGATGACCCCCGGATGAGTCATCTCAACAAAGAGCCCCACCAGGAAGATCACGATCAGCAGCCCCCGCACCCAGATATTCGTAAGGAAGAGAACCAGGCCTTCGGACCACGATGAGTCATACCGAAGGATGTTTCGGGCTCCGAAGAAGGCCTTGAGGTCTTCGTCGTTGCGGATGGGCTTGATGACCGGGGCGCCGTTGACAAGGGTGGTGTCGTTAGCGGCCAGGCCAAAGCGGAGCATGTCGGCGGTTTTGAAGGTGGCCGCCCCGCTCCCGTCGGTGACCTTCTCGATGACCTCCCAGTCCTGGGCGTTGTCTTTGGTGAGGGTGGGACGGGCGGACGCGGAGCTTAGAAGCTGGGATAGATCGTCTGAGATTCGGGCGAGTTTGTCGGAGCCGGCAGGGATCTGTCCGGTGACGGAATCGACAGGGGTTTCGATGGGGCGAGAGTCGTCGACCGGCACGGCGAGCCCGGGAACAGAGGCGAGCCGGGTCGGGCCAGCGGGGTTGTGATCGGGGAAGAACGCGGCGAGTTCCTGGCGATCGATGCACATCTGCTGGCCCGTCTTGCGGTTCCGGGCCAGCCACAGGGGCAGGTCGTCGGCGACGATGGCCTGCACGAGGTACTCGTCGCGGGTGTAGGAGCCATACTCGGCGTTGTGGCGGCGGGCAGAGTCCACCACCTCGGCGATCAGCGGGGGCATGGCCTTGCGGAGCATCTCAGGCGAGAGCCCGCGCGGATCCATGCCCAGGACCCCGCCGGTGATGATCTTGGCATCGCCGAAGCTGGCGGGGTCGTTGACAACGATCTCGCGGCAGGCCAAGGCGACGATCGCCCCGCCCGAATAGGCGTCGGGGTTGATCCAGGCGACTGTGTTGGTGATCGGCGTCTGCTTGATGCTGTTGCAGATCTGGAGTACAGAACTGAGGTCGCCCCCGGGGGTGTTGATGTCGAAGACGATGGCGTCGGCGCCGGCCCGCTCGGCCCAAGCGATGCGGCGGGCGATGCTCTTGGCCATGACCCCCTGACTGTCGATCTGGCCGTGCAGGGTGATGATGGCGACGTTCTTCGCGGCCCGTGAGGCGGGGACCGCCGACTGGGGCGCCTGCCCCAGCCCCTCAGGAACCAAGAGCAGGGCGGCGAAGGCGATCATCCATGCGGTCACCCGCCCGATGGCGATCAAGAAGGAGGAGGGCCACCCACGCGATTTGCTCAGTGTGGTCATCACGTCTGTATTGTTAGGGGGATGGGGGGTCGGAGTTCCAAAAAGCCGGTTTCTGCCAGGACTCTGGCCCGCGGGGGAAGGTGGACGCGGGGAAAGGGGCTGGGCAGCCGGCTCACGACCCCGGCGTTTCTTGTTCTACTGACCAGGTGAGCTCTGAGGTGCGGCAATCGATGTGGACCGCGAAGAAACCGGGCCTGCCCCCCGGCGTCTTGGGTTCGGCTCGCTTCATCAGGGGCCAGATGATCTTGCGATCGGTTTCCGGCAGGGGGAGAGCTTCGAGCTCTTCTGGGGCGAACCAGTCCAGGCGACCTTCGCGCATGTCGCGGGGGGTGACCTCGACCGGTCCCAGGACGCGGTAGACAAACATCAGCCAGTGTCCCTTGCCCTCGAAGGCCTGCTCGCTGACCAGCCCGATAAGGTGGAGACGCTCGATCGGAACGTCTATCTCGGCTTCTTCGAGGATCTCGCGCCGGGCGCATTGGGCGGGGCTTTCGCCCTGACCGACATCGAGTTTTCCCCCGATAGGGCTGGCCAGACCTTGGTTGGGGGCCTTGAGGCGGCGGAGCATGAGCACCCGCCGTTGCGCGTCGCGAAGATCGCAAAGACAGGCTATCCGGTAGGGCATGTCGGGAAGGGAACCGGCGAGGGCGTGGGATGACATCCAGGAAGCGTATCGCCGGCTCACGTCCGAGCCTTGGGTTGCCCGATATTGGGCGCGATGACCATTGCTCCACTCCGCCAAACGTCAGCCGCGGCTTCGAAGTCCATATCCTCGGAGATGCCCGTCCGGCCCAAAAACTCGATGGCTCCCTCGCCCGCGTTCGAGGCCTCGGGCAAGCATGTCTACCTAATCGGGATCGGCGGGTCGGGCATGTCGGGCCTGGCCCGGATGCTGGCTGGGCGCGGGGCGATCGTCAGCGGGTCGGATCGCGAACCTTCAGAAGCGACCCAGGCGCTGGGCCGGCAGGGGATGGAGATCGGGTTTGACCAGGCTCGGCAGTGGCTGCCCGAGCGCTGCGATCTGGTGATCGCGTCGGCGGCAGTCCGGGCCGACCACCCGCAGATGCTGGAAGCGACCGCGCGGGCGATTCCGGCGATGCTCTATGCCGAAGCGCTGGGGATGTGCATGTCTGGGCGCACCGGGGTGTGCGTGGCGGGAACGCACGGGAAGAGCACGACGACGGCGATGCTGGGGTGTGCGCTGGCCGACGCGGGGCTGGACCCGACGGTGATCGTCGGGGCGACGTCCAATCAGCTTTCGCTGGGGTGCAAGGCCCCGCTGGGAGAGCCGACGGGTTTTCGGCTGGGGTCGCCGGCGATTCCGGCCGGGGCGCTGCTGGGGGGGCCGGGGCTGCTGGTGGCCGAGTCGTGCGAGTTCAATCGCTCTTTTCACAATCTCAGGCCGACGATTGCCTGCATTTCGTCGGTCGAGGCGGATCATCTGGATGTGTACGGGACGCTGGACGCGGTGGTGGAGGCCTTCCATGAGTTCGCCGCGTTGATTCCCGCGGCGAAGTCCGGGGGCAAGCTGCTGATCGCGCACGACAACGCTCATCGGCGCGAGGTGACGGCGGGGGTTGATTGCCTGGTGGAGACGATCGGTTTTTCGCCGCAGGCCGACTGGCATGTGGAGTATGAGGCGACGTCGCGTCGGGTGACGCTTTCGCGGGGGCAGAAGGTCTTTGCCGCCTGGCTGATGAGGCTGCCGGGTTCGCACAACGCCATGAACGCGGCGACGGCGCTGGTGTTGGCGACCTGGGCCGGGGCCGACCCGTTTCAGATTGCCGAGTCTCTCTCGGGCTTTGCGGGGATCGATCGCCGCATGCAGTTCTTGGGAGAAAAGCCGCTCGCGGGCGGGGGGGTGCGGGTCTATGACGACTACGGGCACCACCCGACGGAGATTGATGTCACGCTGCGGGCGCTTCGCGAGGCGGAACAGCCCCAGACCCGCCAAGGGCGCCTGGTGTGTGTCTTTCAGCCCCATCAGCACAGCCGCACGAGGCATTTGATGGAAGAGTTCGCCAGCAGTTTTTCGCAGGCGGACGTGGTGATCGTGCCGCATATTTACTTTGTGCGCGATAGCGAGGCGGAGAAGCAGAAAGTTACGGCGGGCGACCTGGTGGACCGGCTTCGCGAGAAGGGGATTCGGGCGATGCACCTGTATCCGTTCGAGGCGATCGTGGAGCAGCTTGAGAACCTGTGCCGCCCGGGAGACGTGCTGGTGTGCATGGGCGCGGGGCCGGTGTGGAAAATCGCGAAGGGGTATCTGGGGCAGGCCTGAGGCACACTTTGCTCCATCCACCGGCAGCCGCAACACTCCGTGACCAACCATGATGACCACCATGACCATCCCGATCGTCCATCACGCCCCGATTCCTACCTGGTTCGGCGTCGGTGGCGGGGCGGACCAGCTCGCCACGCCCCGCGACCAAGCCGAGTTGCTCGCGTGTGTGCGAATCGATCCGGGCCTGCGAGTGTTGGGGGCCGGGGCCAATCTCCTGGTCGATGATGACGGCGTCGGGGAGCTGGTGGTCTCGCTCGCGTCCCCAGCGTTTCAGGGTACCCAGTGGGGAGCCGAGGTCGTGCGTGTCGGCGCGGGAGTGGACCTTCCCAAGCTGATCGTCGACGCGGTTCGGCGCGGGCGGGCCGGCATCGAAGGCCTGGGGGGCATCCCCGCCACCATCGGCGGGGCGCTCGTCATGAACGCCGGCGGGGCCTTCGGGCAGATCGCGGATTGCGTGCTGCGCGTGCACGCGGTTTCGCGGGACGGACGCGAAGTCACGCTGGAGCGGGCGGCCATCCCGTTTGGGTATCGGCACAGCGGGCTTGCGGACCTCATCCTGGTCGGCGCCGAGCTTTCGCTCCCCCCTGCCGACCCGGCGGCGCTTCGCGACAAGCTCAAAGAGGTCATGGCCTACAAGAAAAATAGCCAGCCGATGGCCGAGAACTCCGCAGGGTGCTGCTTTAAGAACCCCACGCTCGACCGGACTGTTCGCGACGCACAGGGCGACATCGGCGAACCGGGCAAGCGAGTCTCCGCCGGGATGCTCATCGATCGGGCCGGGCTCAAGGGTTTGCGCGTCGGCGGAGCCAGCGTCAGCCCCCGGCACGCCAACTTTCTGGTCACTGACGCCGGCGCCAAGGCACGCGATGTGATCGACCTCATCGCCGAGATCACGCGGCGTGTTCACGACACCTTTGGCGTGAGGCTTCAACCCGAGGTCGTCATCTGGAGGCGAGCGTGAATCCGCGGCATGTGCTGGTCTTGGGCGGCGGACCCGACGCCGAGCGCGAAGTCTCGCTCGAATCCTCGCGCTGCGTCGCCGAGGCCCTCGCCACGCTTCCGGGTCACCGCGTTCATCGTGAGGTGATCGGGGCGATCGATTTGGCAACCCTGCGTGCCCTGCCCGGCGACGTCATTTTTCCGGCGTTGCACGGCCCGTTCGGCGAGGGGGGCCCACTGCAAGACCTGATGGAGCAGGATGGTCGCCCATACGTTGGGTGCCGCGCGTTTGCCGCCCGGGCCGCGATGGACAAGATCGGATCCAAGCTTGCGGGGCTGGGGGTGGGAGTGCCGACGACCCCTGCGAGAGTCTTCAATCCGCGTGACCTGGCCTGCCCGCTGCCTCTTCCGGTGGTGCTCAAGCCGATTCACGAAGGTTCAAGCGTGGGTGTTCATATCTGCACGACGCCCGCGCAGTGGGAGGCCGCCGTGCTCGCGGCGACCGCCGACATCAAGGCCCACCCGCAGCGTTCGTACATGGTTGAAGGCGCGGTGCTGGGTGGGGCAGAACTCACCGTGGGCATCCTCGACGGCACGCCTCTGGCCCCGATCCGCATTCGCCCCAAGAGCGAGTTTTACGATTATCACGCCAAGTATCACAGTGACGATACGAAGTACGAGGTCGATCCACCTTTGGCGCCGGGGCTGAAGGAGCGTCTCCAGCAGCAGGCCCGGGCCCTTGCTGTCGCCATCGGGGTTCGGCACCTGTGCCGCGTGGATTTTCTGTTGAGCCGCGAAGGCGAGCCGTGGTTGCTGGAGGTGAACACGATGCCCGGGTTCACGGGGCATTCGCTGCTACCGATGGCCGCGGCGCACGCGGGCCTCCCATTCGCGGCCCTCGCCCAGTGCCTCGTAGAATGCGCCGTAAGGGATGCCGCACGAGGTTGAGTCTCGGACCCCGCTCTGGAGAGCGATGCCACCCCAACTCGATACGAGGAAGCAACTCCGCAGTTCGCAGTAGTTCAAGGATGAACCATGGCCAAGGCCTCGCAAAGCACGAAGCAGAAGAAGCCGCCCTTTCAGTGGGGCGCGTTTGTCAGAAACCTCTCCAGCTTCACGGTGCTTGTGCTGGGGCTGGGTTTGCTGGTTGGCGCGATTCTGGGCATGAAGCCGCTGGAAGCCAGAGCCGCGGCTGTCCAGACCCGGGGCCCGCTCAAGCTCACATTTGTTTGGCCCGCCATGGCCGGCGGGCGGGGGGGGACGTGGCTGGCCCCGTCGCACCAGGAGCAGTTGATGCAGATCGCGATGGAGGCCGCCGGGCCTCGGCCGGAGGTCTACGACGCGGCTCCGCTGGCGCGCGTCTCGGATGCGCTCTTCGACACGGGGTGGTTTGAGTCACCCCCGAGAGTGACGCGCGACACCAAAGGCGGCGCGACCGTCGAGGGAGTGTTTCGCGTTCCGGCCGCCGTGGTGCGCAAGGATGGCAAGGACCACATGATCTCCTGGGATGGCAAGCTGATGCCCGCGGTGTACGACCCAGGGGAGTCGCGATTGCCGGTGATTCTTGACCCGGCTTTGGGCGCGCCGTCTTTACGCAGCGGGCAACGTGACTACCAGACTCAGTGGGCGGGCGAAGATGTCGCGGCGTCGATCGAGTTGCTGGGACTGCTGGTGCGTCAGCCTTGGGCAGCTCAGGTGCAAGGGGTGGAGGCGTCGGGGTACAGCCGCGATGGGAGCTTGGCGATTCTGACTCGAAACGCATCGCGGATCATCTGGGGCGGGCGACCAAGCAAGCCCCGGGTGGGAGAGGTGACGACCCGCCAAAAGCTCGCCTATCTGGCCCAGCTTCAGACCGACCACAAGCGGATCGACGGGGGCTACCCGCTGATTTATGTGAACTCCAGTCGCTTGCAGTTTGATACCTCGGCCAGCGCCAAGGCCCAGGCGGCTTCGGCGGAAGAGTCAGAACCGATCCCAGGCACGCCATGAGCAACGACCCGGACCTGTCCCCCCCGATCCTCGCCATGGGTGGTCATCAAGAAGATGCCGCGCCGAGCCAGACCGGGATCCAGGCACCTGAATCGACGAAGCGCGAACGGCCAGACCCATGGGCCCATCGGCGGGGCGAACCCCGCACCTTTGCCGCGGGCTGGATCGTGCTTTTGTTCGTCGCGGCGGTGGTGAGCATTGGCGGGGCCGGGGCCACCGGGCTGGTGAGTATCGACGTCTATCGTGCCGGGGCGCGAATCATGCTCTGCCTCATCGGGGCAGCGGTCGGGCTGCTCTGGCCGATGGTAAGGCTGAGTCAGGAGGCCCCGGCTCGTCCTCGCGTGTCGATGTTCCAGGACATCTTTGTGATCGCCGCCCCGATCCAGGCGATGACCTGGCCCCAGTGTCTGCCTTGGATGGCGGCCTTCCCGCTTCCGCCCGTGGCGGCCCTCTCGGTAAATCTGCTGGCGTGGACCATTCTGATTGCCGGGGTGCTGGCCATCATGCTGGAGCGACTTCGAACTCACCCCGCGACCTCGCGCGCGGGCCTGATGTTGATCTTCGCGGGGCTCTGCCTCGTCGGGCCTTGCGTGGGGATGTTGCTTCGCCGGCCCACCCTCACCCCCGACCAGCGAGTTGACGTGTGGCAGCTCAGTTCGCCCATGACCAGTGCCTGGGAGATCGTGCGCGACCGTTCATGGACGGGATTTGCGACGGCAGTCGCCCCGGAGCACTGGATCGCCGGCGCGGTCATCGGAGCATTTGCGGTCTTTGTATGGGGGCTCGCATTGGCTTCTTCGCATCGTCCCGCCTAGATTCATCGAAGAAACCGCAGGTCGGCGGCGCCGCGTGTCGTGGCTGCCCGGGCGACGGCTCAGGGCGTAGGGTTTTTCATTCGCGGAGCGAACCGATGGAACTGGTGACGAAGGCCGAAAAAGAGATGCTCGAGGCCAGGCTGGCCGCGCTGGTGAACAATCGCGCTGCTCTTTCGCTGCGAATCGCCGAGGCCCGCGCCTTGGGCGACCTGAAAGAAAACGGCGACTACCACGCTGCCCGCGAGCAGCAGGGCATGGAAGAGGCCGACATTCGCCGCCTGCAGGAACGCCTCTCCAACATGTCCGTCATCGATGAGAAGATGGCCAAGGCCGTCGAGGGCGTCGTCTTCCTTGGCTCTACCGTGCGACTTCGCGAGGAGGCCAGTGGCGACGAAGACCTCTACAAGCTCGTCGGCGAGGCCAGCCCCATCCAGCCGGACGACTACGTCGAGGTGACCGCCACCAGCCCCATGGGCGAGGCACTTCTCAAAACCCACGTGGGTGACGTGATTCGCGTCAGCGCCCCGCGCGGCGTCAAGCTCTTCAAAATCGTCGAGATCATCTAGCCAGCCGCGGGTTTCGCCTTTGCTGGCCGCGCACCGGGCTCTACGCCCCGGCGCAGGCCCACCCAATTTGGATCTCGTGCTTCTTGGGGGGCCCTTGGCTCCCCCTGGCGGCCCGCCAATCCTCCCGCTTCTTCGGTGCCTTCTCGGGCCGAGTCAAGCCGAGATATCGCTACTTCGACGCCGGGCCGGTCGCGGGATCTTTTACGGGCCTGTTGCTTGTCACCGGCGCCGGGCCGACGTTCTTGGGGGTGGTGCCACGCCCCCCCTGGTCGATGTACGTGTGCTTGCCCAGCGTGGTCCGGGTCAGATACTGCTTCCAAGGACCAGCCTCGGAGACGATCGTCGAGGTGCTGGGCGTGAGGCCCGGCAAGGCCATTCCCTTCAGCGCCTCGGCCAGCACCCGCCCGGTCTGCCGCGGGTCGGGCTTGACGCCCAAAATCGCGCACACGGTCGGGGCCACATCGATGTTGGCGCTGGGCAGCTCGCTCTCCACCCCCACCCGAAAGTGTGGGCCCGCGGCGATCAGCGTGTTGTGCGTGTCAAACGGGCTCAGCGTCGCGTGCATCCCTTCCCCACGCGGGCGCCCCTCCGAGACCACCATTCCGGGCGTCCCGTTGTCGCTCTTTTCCTCGCTCCAGTTCATCGAGACCAGAATCTCGGGCGCGTCCGGGGCGTCGAGGAATGCCTCGCCCAGGCGAAACGTCCCCGGCTCGCCGGTGCTCGTGAAGATCACGCCGGCATAGTCGGTCCCTTGCAAGTACTTGGTGAACTTGGCGATCGTCTCCGGGTCTTTCTCTCCGACGTAGTAGCAAACCGACCCGCCGTTGGCCGAGATCATGATCTGACCTTTGGCCAGGGTCTTGCCTTCGGGGAGCTGGTCGACCGCGTCAAACCCGGCGCTTTGGGCCACCTTCACGGGCGAAAAGCCCTGTGACACGGTCGAAAAGGCGTGGTCCGAGACCACCAGGATGTTGGTGGTTTCGAGGAGGCCCTTCTTTTCCAGCGTGCTCACGACGATGCCCAGGCACTCGTCGGAGTTGCGAATGGCCACCAGCGCCTCCGGGGTGCCGGGCCCGAACTGATGCTGCGAGAAGTCGGGCTCGGCCATCCACAAGACTGAGAGCGCGGGCACTTCGTCCTTCCACAGCACTTCGGTCAGGGCCCGAGTGGTCCAGCGATCATCGGAGAGGCGTCCGGGCTTGTGATCGTCCAGGGTCTTCATGCTCCCGCCCAGGGCCTTGACAAGACCGTCGATCGCCCCTTCCGGAATCGTCCCACCCTCGGCCAGCGTGATGCACCCATCCCGCGCAGCCTCGTCGAGCGTGCGATCCCACAGAAATCCCACCTTTTTCGAGGTCGCGACTGCGGTCTTTCGCCCCCCGGCCCGGACGAGCTCGGGAAGGGTCTTGACCCGCACATGATTCCCCCCGGTCAGCTTGTCGTTAAGGTCAATGACCATCAGATCCTGAGTGTTCACCGGACGGCCAGGGAAAACCTTGGGAAGATACTCGCGATTGGCGACAATCCCGTTAATGCCCGGAAAGGCTCCGGTCGCCAACGCGGCCCCGTTCACCTCGGTCGAGGTGATGTACGCCGAGTGGTTGTTCTGGAACCGGACGCCCCGATCGGCCAGCGCGCAGAGGTTGGGTGCCAGTTCGGGGCGGGCGAAGTCCGGACGCATGCCGTCCCACACCATGATGACCACCCGCGTCGTGGGGCTTTGGGCCGGCGCTTGAGCGAGCGAGCCGGGGGTACCGGCGAAGAGAGCCAAGGCAGCCGAAAATCCGACGACAAAGCAGTTGAGGTTCATGATGCCGCGATGGTAGAGCCCTCCGTATGCCTTTGGGAGGGAGTTGCCCGAGGCTTCGCGCAATCCGAACATTGAGCCGTAGCGGGCGCGAAAAAAAACCCCACGCGTGGGCGTGGGGTTTGTGAGTAGACGATCCGAAGCTGTGGAACTCGGGCGTTGAGGCCCGGTGCCTAGCACATGCTCTTACGGGCAGGCGCCGCCGGCGATGACGTTGACGAGGGCGTCGATGTCGCCCTGGTCGGCGTTGCCGTCGAGGTTGAAGTCAGGGTCGATGCCGGTGGGGTTGTCGCCACCGGCGATGACGTTGATGATGTAGTCAACGTCGCCCTGGTCGGCGTTGCCGTCCTGGTTGACGTCGGGGTCGCAGACGGGGGTGGTGGAGGTGGGGACGACCACGTACTGCTGGCCGGCGATGGCGGAGAAGTCGATGTTGGTCGGCTCGCCGAGGTTGTCGGTGTTGGCGGGGAGGCCGCCGATCACTTGGTTGGAGACGAACCCGAAGCCGTCGGAGTTGATGAACCCGCCGACCTTGATGGGCGAGGCGCCATCCCAGCCGGCTTCGGCGAGGTTGATGCGGAGCTCAAGGCCGGTGGTGACGCTGGCGGCGCCGTCGGCGGAGGAGCCGGTGACGCCCAGCACGTTGTTGTTGTCCAGGGCGCCGACGATCAGGTTGGCGAAGCTGGCGGGGAGGTTGGTGTACTGGGGGCCGGGGTTCGGCGCGCCCTGGGTGTTGGCCCAGTCGGTGACGGTCCGGGCCCCGCCGTTGGTCTGGAGCTGCAGGAGCGAGAAGTCCTGGTAGTCGGCGTAGCTGGCGGGGAAATCGATCGGGAAGTTGTCGGACTTCACCCCGCCGTCGCTGGCGGAGTACTCGAAGGGGAAGCCGGAGATGACGGTGGGGCCGTTGGCGCGAAGGACGAAGGCGTCGATGTAGGCTTCAACGGGGTTGTTGCCGTTGGTGTAGAAGAGCCCGTAGTTGGGAACGAAGTCAGAGTCGAACTTGACGCCCTGGCCAGCGCCGACGGTGCCGTTGCCGGCAGCGCCCATGCGGTTGAGCCCGTTGAAGCTGACGTTGAGGTTGTCGCCGCGGAGCTGGTTCTGCCCGTCGGTGCTGCCGTTGACGTCGAGGAAGAGACAGAGCTTGTTGAAGTTGTTTTCCATGTTGCCGGTGAGCAGCAGGTAGAGCTCGCCGTTCTCGACGCGCCCGTAGACGGCGTCGATCTCGCTGCCGGTGGAGACGTCGCGATCCGGGGCGGCGGTGCCGCTGGCCGAGGCGCTGACGCCCGCGACGTTGCTGTTGTTCAGAGCCGCGCGAATGTCGGCGAAGTTGGTGACGTTGGCGCCCGAGCCCCCGCTGGGGGTCGCGTTGCCCGAGCCGTTGGCGGTGCTGCCGAGGTAGGTGCCGGCGCCGGGGGTGGCCGCCGGGTCGGTGGGCAGGGTGATGTGGTCGGTGTACAAGGTCGCGTTGCCCGAGCCGAAGAAGAAGACACGATCAGGCTCAAAGCCGGACTCGAAGGTCATGCCGTCGGTGCCGCCCGCGGCCGCCGCGCCAAGGCGCTGCAAGAGCCCGAAGCTCCAGTTGCTGTTCCCGTTGATGAGGCGATTCTGGCCCGCGCTGGCGGTGTCGTCGACAAAGACGGCGATCTTGTTGTTGGCGTGGAGGTTCCCGCCCAAGAAGAGGTAGAGGGTGTTGTTGAAGGTGGTGACGTAGAGGTTGTCCAGCTCGCTGCCGTTGCCAGCCTGGCCGGTGTTGTTGTTGTCACCTTCCTGGGTGGGGAGGTTCTGCACCCAGACCCGCCTGCCGGTCCAGAAGCCGTTGGTGTCGAGCACGCCATCGATGGTGGGGGCGCTGAGCGAGGCGGCCGGGTTCAACGTGAGGGTCTGCGTCCCCGAGATGGCGCCGAAGTTGACGTTGCGCGCATCGCCCAGACGGGTGGCGGCAAAGGAGGTCGGCAGGCCGTCGATGACCTGGTTGGAGATGCTCCGATCGCTGTCGCGAATCAGCATGACGGAGATCTTCAGGCCCGCAGCGCTGGAGATGTTGCCCAGGTTGGCGAAGGGAATCGCCACTTCGAGCCCGCGCGTCACGTCCGCGGGGTTGCCGGGGGTGCCCACGCCGCCAGCGACGTTGTCGCCGAACCCGGTGGGGTTGGTCTGAACCCACAAGGGGGCGCCGTAGCCGTCGGTCGGGCCGCTGCGCCCGTCGATGACTACCTGCGCCGAAGCCTGACCCGCCAGACACGCCAGAGCAACCGCAGTCAAACCAGCCTGGATCTTCATAAAATCTCTCCCGAGAAACCGCTTTCGACGATGCAAACTCGCCGAAAACCGGGGCCCACCGGAGGGCCAAAGCCTGGAACTAGAACATCGCGCACCGCGCTCGATGTTCAGGATTCAAAGGTTCCGCCCGCGGCGGTCCTTCATACCGTTCGGATGATAAACGCAAGTGCCCGTGCAGATCGAGAGAATTCTGCGCACTTTTCCATACTTCTCGCGCATCCCTCGATACCTCGCACCCGAGCGGTCTGGCTAGGTCCGAAAAAACCAAGTCGCGGCAACCCCACCCACCCCGCCGCCGTAAACCCTTACAGACCTTCGCGAGCCCTTGGAATGGCAGTCCTGGTAGTAATTTGTGGAATTACTCCCAAGAACTTCTGTTTCGGTCTTGACGACAGCGGGCCGATATCGTTAAGGTGTTTCAGAGAGCGTTTTCTGACGGCTCAGAAAACGGCAAGATTTGGGTCGGGTACACCAGTTGGGAAATGCACGAATATGAATATTTACCGGTGTCGTCGCTCGGCGTTCACCCTGATCGAGCTTCTCGTGGTCATCGCCATCATCGCGCTGCTGATCGGCGTGCTGTTGCCGGCCCTGGGCAAGGCCCGCAACGCCGCGCGTTTGGGCAAGTGCCTGAACAACACCCGCCAGATGGGGATCAGCCTTGCCCTCTATGCCAATGACTGGAAGAGCTGGTACCCGATCGTTCCCTTCAAGAACCCGGTGAATGGCACGGGCGCGAGCGCGGGCTGGACCGCCTACTACCAGGGCATGCC
Source organism: Phycisphaerales bacterium (assembly GCA_021732675.1). GTDB lineage: Bacteria > Planctomycetota > Phycisphaerae > Phycisphaerales > UBA1924 > RI-211. Next base: position 7,545 of record JAKFUN010000002.1, on the reverse strand, counting down.
GGCCGGCAATCGCTACCTGACCGAGCAGTGGATTCGCGGCGGGGTTTCGAGCTTGTTCAGCCTCGATCAGCAAGGCGACGGGGTCGACAAGGGCTTCACCGGCAACCCGGCCAACCCCGCCACCCAGGCCTACCTCGATGGCAACACCAACCCGCTGATGAAGCAGTACCTCGAGGGGTACGGCGTCCTCACCTGCCCCTCAGATCGCGAAGACCGCTACTACGGAGCGATTCCCTCCCTCCCGCTGTCGATTCGCTATTCGACGGCCAAGGTGAAGATCCCCAAGGTCTGCGCCAGCGACCAGGACGTCGTCTCCTACAACGTCAGCTACATGTACATTGCGGGCCTCCGAACGGATGAGCCCTCAATCGTCAACCCTGCGCCGCTCTGGGGTGACGAGACCAACGGGCCGGACATCTCGACCGATGCCTGGTATGCCAACTCCGCTGACGCCACGGCAGCGGGCACCAGCCAGTACCTCTACTCGACCGTGGACAATCACGGGCGCGAAGGTGCCAACTTCGTCTTCAGCGACGGGCACGCCAACTTCCTGACTGGCGATATTCAGAACAAGTTCTTTGCCCCCCCGGATTCCAGCAACCCTCCGGGCCCCCTGTCGGTGAACGCGATCGATCCGAACCGTTCGGCTCGCACACAGACCATCGACTGAGTTTGGGATCGATTTCTGCGCGTCGGGGCGATCGCTCTGGCGGAGCACGCCCGTGGTCGCTCGCTTCGCGGGCTTGCTGCGGGTATCCTCACCACCTCACCACGCATACGGCACGGAGAACTCCTTCTGTGCCGCGGGCGGTGGTTCTTTTCTTGAAGGGTCCGCCGCGTGGATTCGACGCCTCCGATGATCGTCCCGCCAAAGTCGCTGCAACGCTCGTCCCTGCTTCGCCGGCTGCTGCTGGCGCAGGAGTCGGGCCTTGTACTAGTGATCATCCTGGTGATGGCGGGGTTAACGATATTCGGCGGGACCAAGGAAAAGCGGGTCAAGGATGCGACGACCGGCGAGTGGACCAAGATCACCGTCAATAAGTTCCTTGACTTTGAGAACATCGTTCTTCTCGCCAAGGAAGCCAGCTTCATCGCCATCATGGCCGTGGGGATGACCGCCATCATCGTGATGGGCGGGATTGACCTTTCGGTTGGCTCCATTTACGCCCTGGCGGCTCTGCTGGGAGCGATGGCCCTGCGGGCGCTTCAGGCCCAATGGCTGCACCTGGACTATTCCGGCACGGTGCCCACGGCCGGGGGGGCTCCCCTTTGGGCCTCGGTTGCGGTAGGGGTGTTTGTGTGCTGCGCCGTAGGGGCGATCTGCGGCTTTGCCAACGGGGGCATGGTCGTGGGGCTCAAGGTTCACCCATTCATCATCACCTTGGGGACGATGGGGGCGCTGCGCGGGGCGGTCTTCATCATTTCCAAGGGCACCTCGGTGAGTTCGCTCCCCGAATCGTTCACCAGCGGCTTCTTCAAGGCCCAGATCGGCGGGGTCTACCCCGTCCCCGTGTTGGTCATGCTCTTGGTCGCCCTCATCGGGCATGTCGTGATGACCCGCATGGTGCTTGGGCGGCGCACGTATGCCATCGGGGGGAATGAGACCGCCGCGATCTACGCCGGGATCCCGGTCGGGCGGGTCAAGATCATCATGTTCACGGTGGTGGGGATGTTGGCGGGCTTGAGTGCCGCGGCCAACATCGGGTATCTTGGCGCCTCGGACGCCAACGCCGGGCAGGGGTACGAGCTTTCGGTGATCGCGGCGTCGGTGATCGGTGGGGCGGCCCTCTCGGGTGGGCGTGGCTCGGCGCTGGGAGCGGTTTTGGGCGCGATTCTGATTCAGTTGATCAGCAACGCGTTGATTATTCTGGAAGTGGACACCAACTACACCAATATCGTGATGGGAGCCGCGATCGTGATCGCGGTGATCCTGGACCAGGCCAAGGGCCGGCTTACCAGCGGACGCTGATCACGCGATGGCGGTAGGACGCAGAAACAGGAGTGCAACACATGTGGAACGTCGTGAGCGTGAGTGGATGGACGTGTCGGCTGGCCGCGGCTGGGCTGATCGCCCTGGCGGGGTCGCTCGTTGCTGGCTGTGATAGCAAGGAAGCCAGCCCCGCGCCGGCCAAGGCTGACGCCAAACCGACTGAAACCAAGCCGACCGAAGCCAAGCCGACCGAATCCAAGCCCGCTGACGCGAAGCCGGCGGAGGGTGCCGCTGCCGGGGGGAAGAAGAGCCTGGTGATCGGGGTGATCGCCAAGAGCCAGTCGAACCCGGTCTTCATCGCAGCCCGCACCGGCGCGGAGGATGCGTGCCGCGACCTGTCCAAGAAGTATGGAATCGAGATCAAGGCCAACTGGCAGACGCCGGTGGCGGAGGACGCGCAGAAGCAGGCCCAGTTCATCGAGCAGCTCGTGAGCCAGGGTGTTGACGGGATCGCGATCTCGTGCACCGACGGGCAGGTGCTGCAGAAGCCGATCGACGACGCCGTGGGCAAGGGCGTGGTCGTCGTGACGTTCGATTCTGACTCCCCCAGCAGCAAGCGGATGGCCTACTACGGGATCAACGACGCCGACGCCGGGAAGGCCGTGATGCAGCAACTCGCCAAGGCGATGGGCGACAAGGGTGGCGAGGTCGCGATCCTGGGTGGGACGCAGACGGCCCCCAACCTTCAGGCTCGCGTCAAGGGCGTGAAGGAAGAGCTCGAAAAGCTCAAGGACAAGGGTTTCAAGCTCAAAGAGGTTTACTACCACAAGGAAACCGCCAGCGACGCCGCGGCGATGCTCCAGCAGGTCCAGAACGCCAACCCCGGGATCTCCGGCTGGGCGATGGTCGGCGGCTGGCCGCTCTTCACCCAAAACGCCCTGAACGGGATCGCCGACAAGGGCGTCAAGGTCGTTTCGGTGGACACCCTCCCCGAACAGCTCGAGTACGTCAAGAACGGGCAGGTTCAATGCCTGGTCGGGCAAGACTGCTACGGCTGGGGCTACCACTCCGTGGAGCTGCTCGTCGACAAGCTGGTCAACAAGAAGGACCCGACCAAGGTCATCAATAACTTCGAGCTCTCGATCGTCACCAAGGAGAACGTGAAGGACTACGAGGGGCTGTGGGAGCGCTGGCTCCGCAAGAAGTAAGGCGCTGGCCGCGACGGGCGGCTACGTAAGAGGTCTCCCCACGCACCCCGCCCCATGGCGGGGTGTTTTTCATTCGTCCAAAAATCAGGTTTGAACGTCCAAGGCCCGTTGGTATGCTGCCGGACGAAGGATCGCATTTGGGGGTTCACATCGTGGTTTCACAATCGGCCAGTTCAGAGTCGGGGACGTTCGACGTGGTGATCATCGGGGGCGGGCCCGGGGGCTCGACGGTTGGCTCGTTGCTGCGAAAGTACAACCCGGGGCTGAAGGTCCTGATTCTGGAGCGAGAGCGTTTCCCGCGCGACCACGTGGGCGAGAGCCAGTTGCCCCCGATCGGGCGTGTGTTGGACGAGATGGGGGCTTGGGAGAAGGTGGAGGCCGCCGGGTTTCCGGTGAAGCTGGGGGCGACCTACACCTGGGGCAAGACGACCGAGCCGTGGGTCTTCGGATTCATCCCCGACTCGGAGATCAAAGACACGCCCCGGCCGGGCAAGTATGAAGGGTGGCGGGCCCGGGTGGCGATGCAGGTCGATCGGGCGATCTACGACGACATTCTCCTCAAGCACGCGGGCGAGATGGGGTGCGTGGTTCGCCAGGGCGTCCGCATCGCCAAGGTACACCACGAGGCCACGCCGGCCGGCCCGCGAGTGACCCACCTGGAGACGGAGTCGGGCGAGCGGATCACCGGGCGGCACTACGTCGACGCGAGCGGCAATGCCGCGGTGATCCGGCGCCAGTTGGGGGTCGAGGTCGATGCCCCGCAGGTGTTGCGGAACATCGCCTTCTGGGACTACTGGGATCGCCCGGGGCTGAATGAGGCGCTGCTGAGCAGGAAGACGGTGCGGGTGCAGATCCGGAGCCTGGGCTACGGGTGGATCTGGTACATCGCCCTTTCGAACGATCGCACCAGCGTGGGCCTGGTTTGCAACGCCGAGTACTACAAAGCCAGCGGGAAGCGCCCCGAGGAGATCTACCACGAGAGCCTCGCCAAAGAGCCCTCGGTGCGGGCCCTGCTGGATGGTGCCCGCCACCGGGGCAAGGTCGAGAGCACCACCGACTGGTCATACGTGGCAAAGCGAGCCTACGGCCCCAACTGGTTCCTGTGCGGCGAATGCCTGGGCTTTGCGGACCCGATCCTGGCTGCCGGGCTCACCTTGACGCACACCTGCGCCGAGCACCTGGCCTGCACGATTCTGGAACTGGAGCGGGGGCAGCAGGATCCGGCCTGGCTGCGCGAGCAGTACGAAGAAATCCAGCAGCGCCGGGTGCGTCAGCACATTCGCTTCGCGGAGTATTGGTACTCCGCCAACGGGCTATTCACGGATGTGCTGGACAACTGCGCGAAGATCGCTGATAGCGCCGGGCTGAGTCTTTCGCCCCGCGACGCGTTTCGCTGGCTCAGCCATGGCGGGATCGACGACCATCTGGGCCAGTTCGCCATCGGCGGGCTTGGCCTCTCTGGCGTCAAGGCGGTGCAGCACCGGTTGATGCACACCGAGGGGGAGGCGGTGGCGTGCGATATCGACGGGGCGACGCACCTGCGCCTCAACCTGGCGGGCGCGACGCAGACGACGATGGCCGCCCCGGGCATGGGGCGGGTCCAGAAAATCAGCGTGCTGGATCGCGAGGGGGTGAGGCTCCCGCTGGTGGGGCACTATCTCACGATCAAGGAAGTGCTGAGCCAGGAGTCCGCCTCCGAGCGGGTGGTGGGGGCCCTCAAGCAGGCCCTGGCAAGGAAGCACCCTGGCGAGGCCAACCTGGGCCCGGCCTTTGGTCAGGCGATGCAGGCCTTGGAGGCGATGGCGGCCCAAGGGTGGGTCGAGTGCGAACGGCGCCCGGGGGGGACGGCGATCCGCATGAGCATTCCCGAGGAGGGCGAGATCATCTACAGCGAACGCTCCGGGCCGGTCTCCAAGCGGCGGTAAAGCAGCAGCCCCGGCCAAGGCGACCGGGGCTGCGACGATCCGTGGGTTGGGGAGCTGGTTAGTGCTTGCAGCCGCACCCGCCTGCAGCCGGCTGGGCCTTCTCGACCTTGCCGAGCATGAGGTCGAGCTTCTTCGTGAGGAACCCGCAGTGGTGCTCGAGGTGCCAGACGTAGCTGGCGACGAGTTGGCGCACGCTCATCTCGCCCCGGGTGGGGTGCATGCCGGTGCGGGCGAGCTGCTGGTCGCTCAGGGAGTAGAGCCACTGGGCGGTCCACTGGCGCAGGGTGTGGGTGGTGGCAAGGAACCCGCCCAAGGCGTTCATCACGCGGGCATGGTCGGTGTCGGGGTCGTCGGCGTAACCCTCGTGGGAGTTGCCGTAGATGTTGGCGTCGACAAAGGCGTCTTCGTCCCAGTTGCTGAAGACGGGGTGGTCCTCGGCGACGGCGCGGCGCATGCGATGGACCGACGCGAGGTCGGCGTCGCAGATGTGTCCGATGAGCACGCGCACGGGCCAGCGCCCGACGCCGGCGTCGGGGAGAAAGGCCTGATCGATCTGGCGTTCGGAGAGCTCAAAGACCCGCCGGTCGATCCATTCGATCCCGCGCTGGTAGCGGGCGATGACCTGGAGGGTGGGCAGGTCGGCGATCTGGTCCTTGGTGAGGGGCGAGAGCGAGGCGCGTTCCTTGCAGCATCCGCCCGCTTTGGCGCTGCCGCCACAGCAGCCGTCGGTGTGCTCGTGAGTGTCCTGAGAAAGAGGAGCTTGCTGGGTGTCAGACATGGTGCCTTCCGTGGGCTGGAGGAGCTGGTTCGAATACGCCGCGGGCCGGCTGGGCCGGGCTGAGGGTTGGTGATGGGCCCCCAGAACGTGAGCGCCCGCGCCACCGACACCACAGCCGAGTACCCAAACCCGGACCTTCGATAGTATGTTGGGAGTACGCTTGGGGCATGACCCCAGCCAGCACCCCCGCAACCCGGTCGGCCGAACACACCATCGCCCTGCGGGTCGCGACTTTGCCCCGCGACACCAACCACTACGGGACGATTTTTGGCGGGGTCATTCTGAGTTACATCGATCAGGTGGGGTTCGTCGAGGCCCGCAAGCACGGGCGGCACCGCTGGGTGACCGCGGCGGTCGACCGGGTGGAGTTCAAGGCCCCGGTGCTGATGGGGGACATCGTGACGCTCTATTCGAGCACCAGCCGCCTGGGAACCAAGAGCGTGACCGTCGAGGTCATCGTGGAGGCCGAACGCTACACCAGCGGCGAAGTCGTGCAGGTGACCACGGCTACCATGACCATGGTGTCGGTGGACGCCGCGGGAAAGCCGATCGCGTTTCGCGAGCCAAGCACCGCGTAAGTCGTCACCAGCGCGAGGGCCATATGAAGCCGAACGAAACGACATATCTGACAATGCGCCACGAGGGCGTTGTAACCGTTGCCAAGATTTCCTGCCCGCGGGTGAGCGATTTTGAGGCCGCCGCCCTCAAGACCGACCTCAAAAAGCTCGTGGAAACTCCCCCCGCCAAGCTGGTGGTCGATCTATCCGAAGTGCTGATGCTCACCTCCACCGGGCTGGGCATGCTCGTGCAGGTCCGGGCGACGGCACACGCATCCGGGGGCAAGGTGGTCCTCGCGGGACTCTCGCGCGAGCTGGTCGACCTCTTCCGGCTTACGAACTTGCATCGGCTCTTCACCATCTCGCCCGACGCTGCCTCGGGCGTGGAGCAGTTCGCGTGAGCAGCGGGGGGACCAATGGGCCGGCCCGAATCGCCGCCCTTATCTCCGGCGGCGGGCGCACCCTGCTCAACCTCATCGACACCATCGACGCGGGCCAACTCAACGCCTGCGTCCCCGTGGTGATCGCTTCGCGCCCGTGCCCGGGCGTGGAACGGGCCAGACCCCGCGTGCCCGAGGTCCTCGTCATGCCCGGACGAATTCCGGTCGCGACGCTTGGCGAGGTGCTTTCCGCGCGGCAAATCGACTGGGTCGTGCTCGCCGGCTATCTCCAGCTTGTGAACATTCCCCCGGCATTTCGCGGCAAAATCATCAACATTCACCCCGCGCTGCTCCCCAAGCACGGCGGGCCGGGGATGCACGGGCCCCATGTTCACCAGGCGGTGCTTGCCTCGGGCGACGCGGAGAGCGGCTGCACAGTCCACTTCGCCGACGACACCTTCGACACCGGCGCCACCATTCTTCAGAAGCGCTGCCCGGTCCTCCCTGGCGACACGCCTGACGCGCTGGCCGCCCGCGTCTTTGCGCTGGAGCTCGAAGCTTTGCCGGAGGCCATGGCGATGCTGATCGGGCAAGGCCCCGGCCTCTCCCGAGGAGTCGCGAGGTGACTGCTCGGGCGAGCCCAGCGTGGTTCAGGCCCGCGAGCAACGCCGAGGCCATGGCCCATGCGCCGGGCCTGGCGTGCCGAAGGTTCTTCATATTGATTGGCGTATTGATTGGTATGTGGGTGGGTTGCTTGGCAGGTACAA